>DATGWU010000496.1:0-3022 GCA_035299345.1 Rhizobium sp. | reverse complement strand
GTGGCGGAAACCGTCAAGGCGGGTTGACGAGAGAACCGCTCGCGTCGGAGGCGAGGAGTTTGAGATGGAGTTTCAGCGGATCGAAGACCTGACCGCCTCCGACGGCCATCCTGTTCCCGCGTTCCTCTTCTCGCCGGCTTCGCCTCGCGGCGGCGCCGTGGTCTGTCACGGCTACGGCGCGTCCAAGGAACAGATGCTGGGCATCGGCGCGGCAGTCGCGGAGAAGGGAACGGCCGCGCTCGTCATCGACCTGTGCGGGCACGGCGAGAACATGGCGCCGATCGGCCCGGGAATGCGCGACGAGCTGGAATCCGCCGTCGCCTTCGTCCGACGATTTGGCAGGACTGCGGCGGTCGGTCACAGCCTGGGAGGCAGGTTGGCGCTGATGTCGTCTGCGGATGTGATGGTGGCGATGTCGCCGTCCGTCATGGTTCAGATGTCCCCGCAGGGAAAGTGGATGTTCGAGAACCTCCCGAGCCCGGGCGTGCGAGAGCCCTACTCGACGTATGTCCTCGACCTGCTCGAGAGCCTCGGTCCCGTTCCGTCTCACCGGCGACCATGCCTCCTCCTCTACTCCGAGCGCGACATCCAGACCCTTCTCGACGGCGCCGCGGCCCTCCAGGAGCAACTCCCTCTGGCCGAAAAACGGCTGATTTCCGCCAACATCCGACCGGACGTTCAACACGATGTCGGTTTCATCCGCTACCTCCCGCGCTGGTTCAATCATCTCGAGCTCCGTTTCAACTCCTCGGCCTGCGACACTGTGAGCACGTGGGTGTCTGATCACCTCGCATCAGCCTGAACGCCTCGACCGTGTGCTAGTCTCGGAGACAAATCGGCAGCGACGGGAGCGAGAGAATGCAGTGGGAGTACTTCGACCGTATGGTCATCTTCAGCGATGCGGAAGGCGGATTGGTGAGCGGGCTGGACGAGTGGATCAACGGCGTCGGCACCGAAGGCTGGGAGCTCGTCTCCTCGGCCCCGCTCATCGCTCCGAACAAGGACGGCATCGCTTACGGCACGATCGGCCTGCACCTGATCTTCAAGCGGCCCGTGGGGACACAGCAGGCGACGTGAAAGGCCCATGGCCGGGTTGAAAGGCCCGGCTCTGATCGAGAGCCGCTACGGCCCTCTCGGGAGCGGCGGACAGAGCCTGACGATCAGGAATGTCGTCTACACGGTCTCCGATCTGCTCTTCCGAATGGGTCTCAACTTCGACGACAGCCGGGCCATCGACGCATCGACGCTTGCCGAAGGGCGCTACGTCTTTCGCTACTACGACGGACAGGACCAGCGCGTGGTCGCTCTCGAGTTTGATGCCGACTTTCAGTCTCTCGGCGAAGTGCGCGCTCAGTTCCCGGAGTGGATCGGAGACGAAGAGTATTACCCGCAATACTGCGGACATTGACGGGACCTTTGCCGGCGCCGCGCGTGCCGGCTCGATCGATGTGACCGTGTGGAACCCGACCCGGAAGGTGGTGACCAGATGAGTTACGAGAACCTCTGCTTCGAGACCGATGACTCCATCGCCGTCGTCACCCTGAATCGTCCGGACAAGCGAAACGCCCTGTCGTTGAATCTCATGCGCGAGCTCCTGGACTGCTTCGGGCGCATCGGGGAAGAGAAGCGGGTCCGTGCCGTCGTCCTGGCCGCCGCCGGGAAGGTCTACAGCTCCGGGCACGACTTGACCGAGCTGGTCGGCCGCGACATCAACGACTACCGACAGATCTTCGACGTCTGCGCGGAGCTGATGACGAAGATTCAGTCGATCCCGCAGCCGGTCATCGCGGAGGTCCAGGGACCCGCCACGGCCGCGGGGTGCCAGCTCGTGGCGACGTGCGACCTGGCCGTTGCGGCGGAAGATGCGTGGTTCGCCACCCCCGGCGTCAAGACCGGCCTGTTCTGTACGACACCGATGGTCGCGTTGAGCCGCGCGATCGGGCGCAAGCGCGCCCTCCAGATGCTTCTGTCCGGGGAGCGGATCGACGCGAGAACGGCGAGCGAATGGGGGTTGATCAACACGGTCGTGCCCGCTGCCGAGCTGCGTGACGAGACGCGCAAGCTCGCGCGACGAATCGGGGAGGCGAGCCCCATCACTCTGGCCATCGGGAAACAGGCGTTCTACACGCAGATCGATCTCGACCAGCCGAAAGCGTACGCATATGCCAAGGAGATCATGTCGATGAACTCCATGGCGGCCGATGCCCAGGAAGGCATCTCCGCATTCCTCGGGAAGAGGGCGGCCTGCTGGACGGGCAGATAGAAAGGAGAAAGTGATGATTACCTTCGAGTACCGATTCGACGTCATCCCCGGGAAGCTGGAGGAGTACGACGACTACCTCAAGGGCACGGGCAGGAACATCTGGCTGAAGTTCCCGGGCGTCAAGGCTGTTCGGATCTACAGAAGCATGCTCGGAGGATCGTCCCCGCAGAGGGTGGTCCAGGTCGACATGGAGAGCCTCGCGGTGCTCGAGAAGATCCTGGGAGATCCCGAGTTCCGGAAAGCGAAGCACCACTTCCACGGACTGGTCACCCACTTGACCGACTCCTTGCTCGTCGAGGTGAGCGACAAGAAGAAGTAGGGAGCGCGCCCGCCCGCTTATCGCTGCGAGCGCCGGCGGCCCGAAGAAAGCGCCTTGATGACGGCGCCCCAGTTGTCGAACCACGTCTCGAACGCGGCTCGCAGCTGGGTGCGCCCCTGCTCGTCAGCCGCCGTGCGCAGCGCGCGGACGACTGCCGCCGTGGACGGACGAAGGCGGCGCTCGCCGAGCGGGGTCAGCTTCACGTAGACGAACCGCCGATCTTTCGAAGAGCGCCTGGTGCGCACGAGCCTCGCGCGCTCCATTCGACGCACGAGTGCCGAGGTCGTGTTCATCGTGGCGTAAGTCAGGCGGGCCAGGTCGCCGATGGTCAGGGGCTTGTTCCCAGGGTTGCCGGCGATCGTCAACAGGGCGAACTGCTGCGCGGGCGTCAAGCCCCCATCGGTCGGTTCGGTCGTGATGGTCCGTCGGACCGATTCGAA
>DATGWU010000495.1:0-3819 GCA_035299345.1 Rhizobium sp. | reverse complement strand
CGGCTCGTCGTGCCCTTGAAGGCCATGTGTTCGAGCAGATGGGCGATGCCGTGCTCGTCCGGCGTTTCGTTGCGGGCGCCGGATTTGATCCAGGTGCCGAGCGCCACACTTTCAAGGTGCGGCATCCTCTCCGTCACGACGGTCAGCCCGGAGGGCAACCGGGTACACTCAACCTTCATATCCGTCTTTCTACGCCTGGTTTACGTTTACGCGCGGGCATGCTGGCCGATGAAAGTTTCAACGGCTTTAAGCTCTGCATCGAGAATGTCGAAACGTTCCTCCCGGTCCATCAGGTCAGCAAGCCACGTCGGAAGCGCCGGGTCAATACCGCTAGCGGATTTTACCGCGGCGGGGAATTTCGCCGGGTGCGCGGTCGCAAGCGTCACCATCGGGCTTGCCGAACGCTCGAACTTGGCGGCGGCGAAGACGCCGACGGCGGTGTGCGGGTCGAGCAGGTAGCCGGTCTCGGCGAGCGTCGTGCGGATCGTCTTCGCCACCTGCTTTTCGCTGGCGCGGGCGGCGCGGAAATCCTTGCGGATCGCCTTCAGCGCGCGCTCCTTGATCTCGAACGAGCCGGACTGCCTGAGGCTCTCCATCGCGGCGCGGACGGCCGCGTCGTCGCGGTCATAGGCTTCGAAAAGCAGCCGCTCGAAGTTCGAGGAAATCTGGATGTCCATCGACGGCGAGGTAGTCGCCGCCACACCGCGCATCTCGTAGCGGCCGCTCTTCAGCGTGCGGGCGAGAATGTCGTTCTCGTTGGTGGCAATCACCAGCCGGTCGATCGGCAGCCCCATCTTCTTGGCGACATAGCCGGCGAAGACGTCGCCGAAATTGCCGGTCGGCACGGTGAACGAGATCTTGCGATCCGGGCCGCCGAGGGTGAGCGCGGCGGTGAAGTAATAGACCACCTGCGCCATGATGCGGGCCCAGTTGATCGAGTTGACGCCGGAGATGCGCAGCCGGTCGCGGAAGGCCGCGTCGTTGAACATCGCCTTCACGAGGTTCTGGCAATCATCGAAATTGCCGCGGATGGCGAGCGCATGGACGTTGTCGGCCTTGCAGGTGGTCATCTGCCGCTGCTGGACGGGCGAGACCTTCTCGTGCGGGAAGAGGATGAAGATATCGGTGCGGGAACGCCCGGCGAAGGCGTCGATCGCCGCGCCGCCGGTGTCGCCGGAAGTGGCGCCGATGATGGTCGCCCGCTCGCCGCGCTCGGAGAGCACATGGTCCATCAGCCGCGCGAGCAGCTGCATCGCCACGTCCTTGAAGGCAAGCGTGGAGCCGTGGAAGAGTTCGAGCACGAAGGCGTTCGGGCCGGTCTGCACGAGCGGGGTGACCGCCGGATGCCGGAAGGTCGCATAGGCCTCGTCGATCATCGCCCGGAAGACATCGGCCTTGATCTCGTCGCCTACGAAGGGCCGCAGGACGGCGAAGGCGACATCCTGGTAGCTCTTGCCCCGAAGTGCGCGGATCTCCTTCTTGGAGAGCGTCGGCCACTCGCGCGGCACGTAGAGACCGCCGTCGCGGCCAAGCCCTGCAAGGAGCGCATCGCAGAAGCCGAGGCTGGGGGCCTGCCCCCGGGTAGAGATGTATTCCAAGAGTGTCATCCTTGCTGTCGGGAACGAAGGCTTGCCTTCATTGGCCCGCACGAGGCCGAAAATTGAAACGAAACGCCGGCGACCGGATCGATTTTTCGCTGCGCCGCTGATATAGACCATCCGCAAGGGTCGTGAAAAGGCCTCAATTGGAATGGTTTTTGGCTGCGCGCAGCCTGAAATGGGGAAGGTTCGGAATCGTGTCTTTGAAAGTCTCGCGCGGGATTTTGGCCGCATCCTTGTTGACTGCCCTGGCGGGCTGCAATGCCGGCAATCCCGGCTCCGCTCTCAATGCCGGCGCCGACAAGCCGGCCGCAACGCCCGCGGTCGCTCCCGTGGTGCAGGGCTTCTGCCCGACGATCGCGCTGCGTGACGGTACGGCCTACTACCGCACCTATGCCAAGGGCGGCAAGGACGACCCGGCGAAGGTCGTCTATCAGGCTTCGCTTGCTGACACGACCCGTTCCTGCAGCCGCGACGAGACGCAGCTGACGATCAACGTCATGGTCCAGGGTCGCCTGGTCGCCGGCCCTATGGGCAAGGCGGGCACGCTGAAGATGCCGATCCGCGTCGCCGTCACCGACGGCGAGAAGGTCGTCTATACCGAGCTCACCCAGTTCGATGCGAGCCTTGCCGATGCCGCTCAGGCGAGCCAGTTCCTCTTCACCAAGCAGGTGACGGTGCCCGGCGACGTCTCGGGCCTCACCAAGGTGCAGGTCGGGTTCGACGAAGGGCCTTACAAGACCAAGTAATCACAAGGAATTTCGCGGGGCGGCCGGTGTTTTCCGGCCGTTTGCCGCACGGATCGCTCGCCTCTGAGGGGCGGCGGCGGTCCTTGCAAGTCGGGGGCAGGGGTGAAGGTCGCCATCATCAGGAATCCCGTCTCGGGTGGGCGCTCGGGGCAGGCGGGCTGGCTGCGCGTCAGGCGCGAGCTCGAACGGCATTTTCCGGTCATCGAAGAGCACGAGACCGTCGCCGGGAGCACGCCGCTTCTGGCGCGCCGTATCGTCGAGGCCGGTGCCGATCTGGTGATCGCGGTCGGTGGTGACGGGACAATCAGCGAGGTCGCCGACGGCATTCTTTCCTCCGCGCGTCCCGACACGCCGCTTGCCTTCGTTCCGGCCGGAACCGGCGGCGACTTTGCCCGCAATTTCGACCTGCCGCGGCAGCCGGCCGCCATTGCCGAAGCGATCGCCCGCGCGCCACTGCGGAAAGTCGACGCCGGCTTCCTGCAGTGCCGTGCAGAGGACGGCACGACCACCGGGCGCCATTTCATCAATATCGCGAGCTTCGGCGTCTCAGGCGAAGTCGTGCGCTCGGTCAATGCGGCCGAGCGCGGCGGCTGGCTTCCCGGATCTCTGCGCTTCTTCGTCCATTCTCTGCGGTCGATCCTACGTTACCGGCCCCGGCAGGTCAGGCTCGTGCTCGACGGCCGCGAGGTGCATGCCGGACCGGTGACCACGGTGGCGATCGCCAATGGCGGCTGGTTCGGCGGCGGCATGCATGTCGCGCCGGACGCGGACCTTTCCGACGGGCTCTTTGATGTTGCGGTGCTCGGTGGCGCTCCGACGCTCGAAACCCTGAAGCTGTTGCAGAAGATTTACTCGGGCGGCCATGTCGGCGATCCGCGGGTCGGTTTCTACCGGGCGCGTTCGGTCCTGGCCGAGCCGCTCGGCGACCGGCCGGCGCTGCTGGAGGCGGATGGCGAGACGCCGGGGGTCATCGCGGCCTCCTTCGAGGTGAAGCCGGCGGCGCTGACCCTCAAGATCTGAGAGAGATCAGACGAGACCCGACCAGCTCTCCATCGCGGCGATGACTGCCGGCAGGTCGACCATGCGGGAGATCACCGTCTCGGCGCCGGCATCGGTCAGCCGGTCGGCATGGGAAGGATAGGTGTGCGAAGCGCCGGTGAAGCCGATGACACGGATGCCGGCATCGCGCGCGGCGTGTACGCCATGGACCGAATCTTCGACGACGACCGCCTTCTTCGCCGCAACGCCCATCTGCGAGAGCGCGTGCAGATAGATGTCCGGCTTCGGCTTGACGCGGTCGGCGCCGAGGTCCTTGGCCGAGAAGATGTTCGGTGCGAAGTGCTCCTTGAGTCCGACTTTCGTCAGCATGCTGTCGAGGCGGTGCACGGAAGAGTTGGAGCAGATGCAGCGCAGGCCCTCGATGCGCGACAGCGCGAAGGCGACACCCTCGATGATCTTGACCTCGCTGGCGA
>DATGWU010000494.1:0-4626 GCA_035299345.1 Rhizobium sp. | reverse complement strand
GTCGACCACCTGCCGCACACCTGGGATCCGGCCCGCATGGCGTTCTCGCGCGGCCAGCCGGCCTGGGGCGCGCATCTCGCCGACGAGCTCGAGCGCATCGTCGCGCTGCACGACGCCTCGACCATCGCCGCCGTGATCGTCGAGC
This sequence comes from Rhizobium sp., assembly GCA_035299345.1. GTDB lineage: Bacteria > Pseudomonadota > Alphaproteobacteria > Rhizobiales > Rhizobiaceae > Allorhizobium. The sequence goes on along the minus strand of DATGWU010000494.1, from coordinate 4,481 downwards.
CGATGGCGGGCTCGACCGGCGTGCTGCCCGCGCCCAAGGGCTACCTGCCGCGGCTGCGTTCCATCTGCGACAAGCACGGCATCCTGCTGATCTTCGACGAAGTCATCACCGGCTTCGGCCGCCTCGGCACGCCGTTCGCCACGCAGTATTTCGACGTCAAGCCGGACATCATCACCACCGCCAAGGGCCTCACCAACGGCGTGATCCCAATGGGTGCCGTCTTCGTCACCTCCGAGATCCACGACGCCTTCATGACCGGCCCAGAGCACCTCATCGAGTTCGCCCACGGCTACACCTATTCCGGCAACCCGATCGCCTCCGCGGCCGGCATCGGCACGCTCAACACCTATCGTGACGAGGGCCTGCTCACCCGCGCCTCCGAGCTCGCTCCCTACTGGGAAGAACAGCTCCATTCGCTGCGCGACTGCCCGAACGTCATCGACATCCGCAACATCGGCCTCATCGGCGCAATCGAGCTCGCACCCATCGCCGGCGAACCGACCAAGCGCGCCTTCAACGCCTTCCTGAAGGCCTATGAAGACGGGCTGCTGATCCGCACCACCGGCGACATCATCGCGCTGTCGCCGCCTCTGATCATCACCAAGGACCAGATCGATGAACTCTTCGGCAAGCTCCGCAAGGTTTTGCTGAACAACATCTGATCCACGAGATCCCTCCCCCGCCCGGCGGGGGAGGCTACCCCGCCGGCGCGCCTTTGCACGCAAGGCATGTTACCTTTCCTCGCCTTTCACGCTATTGTCGCATCCGCAACGTCGATAGCCATCAACGAAGCACCGATCCGGCAGTTCCCGAACCGGAAGCCGCCGGAGACGAACGGTGCCGAGCCCGGGCCGAAGGGCCCATCCAAGGAGACGAAAATGAACCTGAAACTCTTGACGGGCACCGCCCTGGTTGCCTCGCTGGCATTCGTACAAGCAGCCCATGCCGAAATCGTCCTCGGCCTGATCGCACCGCTGACCGGCCCGGTCGCCGCCTATGGCGAGCAGGTGAAGAACGGCGCCGAAACCGCGGTCAAGGAAATCAACAAGAACGGCGGCATTCTCGGCGAGCAGGTCGTGCTGAAGGTCGCCGACGACGCCGGTGAACCGAAACAGGGCGTTTCGGCAGCGAACCAGCTGGTCGGCGAAGGCGTCCGCTTCGTCGTCGGCCCGGTGACCTCGGGTGTCGCCATTCCGGCCTCCGACGTCCTTGCCGAAAACGGCGTCCTCATGGTGACGCCGACCGCCACCGCCCCGGACCTGACCAACCGCGGCCTCACCAACATCCTGCGAACCTGCGGCCGTGACGACCAGCAGGCGGAAGTCGCCGCGAAATACGTGCTCGGCGCGTTCAAGGACAAGAAGGTCGCCATCATCAACGATAAGGGTCAGTACGGCAAAGGTCTTGCCGACGCCTTCAAGAAGACGCTGAACGAAGGCGGCATCACTGAAGTCTTCAACGACGCACTCACGCCTGGGGACAAGGACTTCAGCGCGCTGACCACCCGCCTCAAGGCCGAGAACGTCGACGTCGTCTACTTCGGCGGCTACCATCCGGAGGCCGGCCTGCTCGTCCGCCAGATGCGCGACGTCAACGTCAACGCGACGCTGATCGGCGGCGACGGCCTGTCGAACACCGAGTTCTGGACGATCGGCACCGAAGCCGCGGCCGGCACTGTCTTCACCAACGCCTCCGACGCACTGAAGAACCCGGACTCGAAGGCTGCCGCCGACGCGCTCGCCGCGGCCAACATCCCGGCCGAAGCCTTTACCCTCAACGCCTATGCGGCCGTCGAAGTGCTGAAGGCCGGCATCGAGAAGGCCGGAAGCGCCGAAGATGCGGAAGCCGTCGCAACGGCGCTGAAGAGCGGCGAACCGATCGCAACCGCGATCGGCAAGGTCACCTATGGCGAAACCGGCGACCTCACCTCGCAGGCCTTCTCGCTCTACAAGTGGGAAGACGGCAAGATCGTCCCGGCCGAGTAAGGTCGCGAGACGACAGAGAATCGGGAAGGCGGCTGGCGACAGCCGCCTTCTTGCGTTTCGAACATGCAGGAGAGTCCGTGACCGGTCTGTCGCCGTCTCAGTCGGCGATCATGCCCGAGGTGAGGTTCACATAGGCGGCCGTCATCGCGCGTGCCTTGTCGGACATCAGGAAGACCGCCGTCTCGGCGACATCCTTCAGCGTCGGCAAACGTCCGAGCATGGTGGTGCCGGCAGCAGCGCCGAGCCACTCTTCGACGGTCATGCCCATTGCGGCCGCCTTCGGCGCAAACACCTTCGCCGTATAGGAGCCGGCCTTCGGCGCATCGGCGAGCGCGTGCGGGCCGAGACAGACCGCGCGGATGTTGCGCGGGCCGAGCTCGGCGGCGAGCACCCGTGTAAAGGCTTCGACCCCTGCCGACGCGACGCTGTTTCCGAGATGGCCGGGCACGGCGGTGCGCCCTCCCGGCGTCGTCAGCGTCAGCACGAGCCCCTGACGCATCCTGCCCATGTGCGGCAGGGCGGCTTTCGTCGTGTTGAACAGTGAGGCGAGAACGCCATCGACCGGAGCCATGAACGTGCCGAGATCGAGCGTATCGATCTGCGAGCCCTGGTCATGCGGCACGCTCGTCGCATCCATGACCACATCGATCTCGTCCACCTCCGCCGCGATCCCGGCGACCGACCGGGCGACCAGATCGGGCTGCTGCGTATCCACCACGAAGGTTTCGAGCTTCCCCTGTCCGGCGTCGAGTAAGGATGCCGCTGCCGCAAGTCGCTGCGCATCCCGTGCGCCGATGAAAACCCTGGCGCCCTCGGAGAGGCAGGCACCGGCGACCGCGGAGCCGATCGCTCCCGAGCCGCCGAAGATGACGATATTCTTGTTGGAGAGAAGCATGGGGTCCTCCACGGGCTGGTGCGAACGGCAGGCCCTGCCGTGCGCCACGGATTTAATTCAACCATACGGTTGAATGTATCCTCCCATAGACCGCCGCAGCACGATAGTCAACTACATGGTTGAATGTATGATATGATACTATGTCAGACCAAGGCATCCGGTGACAGCGGCGGTCGGGCTGCTATGGTCCCATGCCGCGAAAGCCCGGCAGAACGGCATCCCAGCGCAGGAGGACAGGAATGAAGAAGGGTTACAAGGCATTGCTCGACGAGGCGAATGCGGTCGTCCAGACAATCGACGCGGCGGAGGCGAAAACGCTGCACGGGCGCGGCGATGTGGTCTTCGTCGACCTGCGGGACCCGCGGGAGCGGGAACGGGAGGGCACGATTGCCGGCGCCTTCTCCTGTCCACGCGGCATGCTGGAATTCTGGATCGATCCGGAAAGCCCCTACCACAAGCCCATCTTCGCCGACGACAGCCGCTTCGTCTTCTTTTGTGCGAGCGGCTGGCGCTCCGCACTCGCGACCAAGACGGCGCAGGAGATGGGGCTCGACAGCGTCTGCCATCTCGAGGGCGGCTTCACCGCATGGCGGACAGCCGGCCATCCGGTCGAGGCGGTGGTGGCGAAACCGCGGACGTAAACCGGGACGCGCCGCTTCGTTGCCGCTGGCGATGACCGCCGCGCTTGCGCTATGGTCGGTGCATGAAAGGCGGGTGTGACCATGTCCGGGACGATTCTGATCGAGAACGAAGAGCTTGCCGTCGAGGTGCATCCTCTCGGCGCCGAGATGCAGTCGCTGCGAACCGCAGACGGTCGTGATTTTCTCTGGAACGGCGACGCCCAATGGTGGACAGGCCGCTCGCCGATCCTGTTTCCGATCGTCGGAAAGGCGCCGGGCGACCACATCGCCATCGATGGCAAGACCTATCCGATGGCGCAGCACGGCTTTGCCCGGCGGAGGGTCTTCGACCTCGTCGACCGGACGAAAGGGTCCTGCCGACATCGTCTCGCCTCGACGGAGGCGACACGCGAGGTCTATCCCTTCGCTTTCAACCTCATGGTCGAGCATCGCCTCGACGGCCGGACCTTGACTGTCACCGCCGAGGTGAACAATCCGCGAGACAACCCGCTGCCCTTCGGCATCGGCTTTCACCCGGCCTTTCTCTGGCCCCTGCCCGGCGCGGCGGGCAAGACGCATCGGGTGATCCTCGACAACGGTGCCGAGCCGGGCGCCGTACAACTGGAAAACGGCCTGATCGGACAGACGCTGCACGGCTCGCCCTTCGAAGAAGGGCAGCTGGAACTCGCTCCCTCGCTCTTCGAGAACGATGCGCTGATCTTCCCCGAAGGCGCCGGCACCGGCCTCACCTACGGCGCGGACGGCGGACCGACGCTGCATTTCACCTTCGAGAACCTCCCCATTGTCGCGCTTTGGCAAAGACCCGGCGCCCCCTTCCTCTGCATCGAGCCCTGGCACGGCATGGCGGCCCATGCCGGCGGCACGGCCGAACTGGTCGAGCGTCCCTACACGGTGGCCCTTGCGGCGGGCGAGAGCATGCGCTTCGGATTTGCGGTGGAGATCGGGGAGTAGGTCAATGGC
>DATGWU010000493.1:0-12095 GCA_035299345.1 Rhizobium sp. | reverse complement strand
GTTCAGCACTTCCTCCATACCTGGCGGTCAAGGCTCCGCTTGCTCCGTCGCCCACGCGCGTCATCGCGTCGTGAAACATTTCGCGGATCGAAAGGGCCTTGCCGTCCTTTTCGAATTGCGCCCGATAAACCTGCCAGTAGCTGCGGTGTCGCCGCCACGGCAGGGACCGCCGCGCAGCGTCGACCCTCGCTTCCAGGACCCGAGGTTCCAGCCGCCGGCCGGTTTCCTGTACGAGGGTCTCGAGCGCGGAATTGAGCTCTACTTGCCGGCCGAGCAGCCCTTCGACCCGCGCGACGAGTGCGTCCGTGCGGCTGCCGCGAACGAACGCCGGTTCGCTGTCGGGCGACAAGACGTCCATCCCAAAGATGGCAAAGGCGGCCTCCAAGGCCTCTTGCAGTTGGACCAGCAAGGGTTCGAGCCGGTCGGCGAACTCCACCGGGCGCCCGGCCACGGGTGCCTCGAACTGATCCAGTTCCGGCGGCGCGATAGCGTCGTTGATGGTCTGTGGATCGTCTGCCGGCTTGGCATGGGCGACGGACACACTCACATGGGGTGCCGATCCGTGCTCGAGTTGGCTGGCGTAATCGGAAGTGCTGTCCGTATTCCAGTCGTCCGGCAATATTGTCGTTGCTGCCCGAATTTCGGGCGGACCGCTCCAGCCGATCTCGACGTTTCGGGAGGAGGTAGCTCCTCTCGTTCTGCCCGGCGGCGAGTGCGGCAGATCCTCGTTGTCGCGGTCGCCGAGAATGCCGGTCGCGGTGCGACCTCCCGGCGCGATGTCCGCAAGGATGGCGGAAATGGTGAGCGTCTCGTCGCTGATCACAAGGCCGGCGTCTGGATCACCGATCTCCTGGTCTTTCTCCCCGATTATGAGGACGGAGAAGACCACTCCTCCCATCTCAAGCCGTGATTTGTCCGAAAGCCGAGCAACTTCGCCCTCATGCACGACAATTCCGTCGACGCGGGAGCCATTGGCACTGTGGTCGCGCAGCAGGAAGCCGTCCCGATCCCGCTCGATGGTGCAATGAAGCTTCGACACCGAGAGCTGGTCCTCCGGCAACCGCCAATCGCAATCCGGCGCCCGACCAAGCGTTCGACGACCACGTTCGAAGAACCATTTCTGCCGGTCCGTCGACGGCTCGACGTCCGCCGTGACCGGCTTCAGTTCAAGTCGCATCGCCGTCCCCTTGTCTTGCATTTGCAGAGAGTCGTTCGACGATAACCGCGTCGCCGCTGTCCTCGACCGCCGGCGCCAGTCGGGCCCAGCTGTTCCACCCGAGGCGTGGTGGATCGCCGGCCGTTCCCAGTCGGCAGAAGGGAATATCCTCTCTTTTCAGGATGACCTGGATGTCGAAATCCGTCGCAGATCCCACGTAGAGCCTGGTCAGTGCAAAGAGCTCCGTGATATTGCGCCCGCCCGGCGCCAGCGACAGATAGTCGGCATAGCCAAGTGGCCCGATCACGACGCGGAAGCCACCTGCGTAATCGCGTATCGCTGCTCCCGCCGTAGCGTTGACACCGAGTTGCACGCCTTGAGGCGCGCCCATGCGGCTGCGGTCCTCGACCGGTATGGTCAACCAACGACCGCGAAACAGCTCGATCTCGACCGGCAGACCGCTGAATTCCCTGAGCATGGCCCGCAGGTTGACGGCATTGCGGTGGCGCGCGGCGAAGAACCCGGAAAAACGCAGCATGAGGTCTTCATCCACGCCGGTCCGCTCGGTCAGCCGCCTGGTGCCGAAACCGGTCAGTGCAAGAAGCGTCGTGATGAACGCGTTCCTCTTCTCATTCCTATTCCAGCGCAGACGTCTCGCGATCCGGTATTTCTCGCAGGCATCGGCGAAGAGTTCGGTCATGCGGGCACTGAAGAGGTCGAAGAAGCTCGCAAGCGCCTGCGATCGGTTGCGCTCCTCGCGGAGGATGAGGTCGTCATAGGTCGACGGCATCGAGCCGGTCGGGCCGACAAGGCCGGCAAGTGTGCTGCGGATGGCAGTCTTGCCGCCTTTCCGCTGGAGGTCACTCACCGCCAGCGGCGCCAGCGAAACGCCCCGGTGGGAGGCGATGTCCAGCTCTTCCTCTGCCGAAACCTGCGCGACCCGGAACGCCGTGACAGCGTCGAAACGACCGGGGTCACGTTCGAGCAGATCGGCAAGGGCGGCGGGTTTGGAGGAGCTTGAAACGTCCATTGTTCGATCGCAACCTTCTCAAAGCAGCGGCCGTTCGGCCGCGCGTGCCGGCCACAAGGCGATCGGTTTCGATTGTCCCTTCATCGAGACCGCCAGCCGGGTGAAGCTGTTGACGGAGGTGTAGAGGCCGAAGAAGCGATCAAGTACGCTGCCAAACAGGAAGGCCGAAGGCCGATCGATCGCCGCCGGGTCGAATTCCAGGTTGATTTTCGTGCCGGGCACCATGCCGCCGTTGCCGAGCCGAGCGGTCGAATTGCTCGCCTCGATCTTGACCAGGGCATCGACGAGCTGTTTCGTTTCCGGGGTGTCACGGAAGGCATAGAGTGACAGGATATCCTTCAACGCCGCACCCCCGTTGTCGAACAGCGAGAGGTGGTTCAACAGCAGATGGGATATCAGACGCCAGTTCCGGCCCTCCTGGTCGTGCATTCGCACCGACGGGGTTGGTGGGATCAACGCCTCGACCCTTGCGATGGCTTCGTGGCCGGAGCCAAGCTGCAGAACGGGGTGACCGCCACCGAAAGGAAGCAATTCCGGCAAATCACGGTTGAGGCAGAGGGCGTCGATGCTTGCCACCGTATCGACGGGCCACGCGGAGCGGCGGTCGCGGTCGACAAAGGCGATCTCCATGTCGCTGGTACGGTCGTCCTCGTCGAAGCGGCGATAGGCCTGCCAGAATGTGCTGCCGGTGCCGGTACGTTGCGACCGCCCGAAGAAGGGTTGGCAATGCTCCTCCTGACCGCGCGAACCGGTAAGGAGGACTTTCTCGATCGAGTAGATTTCGCGGGTTTTCTGGCGCCGCGCATCCGGTAGCAGGCGGTACTCGGTACGCGCGCCATCAATGGAGATCGGCTCGCAGCTCTGGCGAAAGAGATTGACGACTGGTGTCGCATGAAGTGTGAAATCGCGAGCGGAAACCACCCGCTCCAGCTTGGGGTCGCTTTCGTTGAGATAGACGAAGACTTCCAGCATCTCGCCCGCCCATGCGTCGAGCCCCACGATGTCCAGAAAGAGAAACTTCTGCGGCAATGCGAAGAATTCGGTGAGCAACCGATAACCCGTAAAACTCGCCGTCGGATAAGGCAGCATCGCTTCCTCGGGGTCGAACCCGACGGGCTTCAGGTTCCTGGCCGGCAGGAAAACCGGTGCAGGGTCATCCGCGTGCTTCGCCAGCGCAATGCCCAGCGTGTGGTTTGCAAGCAGTTCGTAGATTGCGACGGCTTGCTGCCAAGGCGATGAGATATGCAATCGCATCGCTCCGACGCCGAGATCGCCGAAGGGTTTGCGCGGATCGAGCGACCGCACCGACAATCGCAGGCAGCCGGCGGCGCCGGCAAACGGGGACAAGGGCGCGTTGATGGGTTGGCCGGACAGTGAGGCGCCGACGATTTCGATGGGCGTCATTTCCACATCCTGCGTGGTGCGGAAACGGCAGGCTTCGCCGCTGATCGGCTCCGCCAGGATCTCCGTGTGACGCCGCACGGTCTGAACCGAGGCAAGCGTCGCGCTCGGGCGGAAGCGCACAATGCTCATCGATGGGAGCGGGGCGAGATAATGGGGATAGAGGGTTTCGAGGAGGCTGTCGCTGAGCTCAGGAAACTCGTCGTCGAGCTTCTGTCGCACCCGCGCCGCTGAATAGGCGAAGCTTTGAATCAGCCGCTCGACATGCGGATCGTCCGCGACATCACCCGTCATGCGCAGGCGGCCTGCTATCTTCGGGAAGGCATCGGCGAAGCGCGTGGCACGGCGGCGCAATGCGAGCAATTCTTCATTGTAACGGTGCAGAAAACCCTCAGCCATGGGTCGCCTCCACGAGAAACCGCTGGGTGGAGGGATCGATGGTGGATTCGAAGCTGATCGGTGGCATGCCTTCGTGCAGCCGGAAGGTCGCCTGGATGCGCATGCGTAATGCACGCTCGGTCGCCGTGCGGCTCTTGCTGATCGTCACGCGGATGTCGCAAAGCCGCGTTTCGACCAGAGAAATGCGCCGTTCGATCATCTGCGCCAGCTTGAGCTTTGCATCATCAGTGACGAGGTTGGCCGACACGACGCTGTCGACCCCGTAGTTGACCAGCGCGTCCTTGAGTTCGGTGAGCAGCGCCGGCGGCGTCGTCGGGCATCGCCGCGTGTTGAGCAGGGCTTCGAGATCGCGGCGGATCGCCTCGCGCATCTCGCGGACCTGACCGGTAAGGCTCATCGGCGGGTCTGATAGCCGATCAGGAGCATCGTCGATCAGCCTGTCGAGCACCGAGCGAGCCAGAATGCGATCGTGTGACCGGTAACGTTCGAGCGGATCAACCATGGGCTGCCTGTTTGCTTTCGGCCGCTTCGGGCGCGATTGCCAGGGTCTCGGTATCGTGGAACGAGACCACTTCTTCGCCGGCGAGGAAGCAGCGCTGGCCACGGCCGGTGGTGATGCCGCTCGGCTCGTCTACCCAATCCGTCTCGCGGCCGAGCTTCAGCGCGGCATCGCCAACCGTGCCGTGATAGATTGCCGGCAGCAACACAGGAGCGGTGGCACCGTCAAAGAGCGAGAGCTCGGCGCGGCGGAAGGCGAGATCGCGCGGGCGGGCGATCGGCTCGAAGGAGAGTGCAGCGATCTTGGAAAAATCGATCCAGAGATAGGCGCCACCCGTCATGATCACTTCCAGGGCGTGCGGAGTGCGGTCATCAAGATCGCGAAAGTCGGAAACCGGTCTGCCGTTCCAGATGAGCGGACGCTCGCCGCGCACATCTTCGAGATCCTTCAGGACGGACGTGGCCTCCTCCGCGTTGTGGCTGCGGTGGGCGATGCCAAGGCGCAGGGCAAGCCTGTCGAGATCACTCGGACCATGGGGAAACTCCGGCACGGCACCGGTCTCGAACCACGCACTGCGCGCCGCCATGCCGCGAAGCTGATTGCGTAGAAGTGCGAAACCCATGGCCGCATCCGGCGCGAAGGTGACGGCGAGCCCGCACTGATTATCGGCGCGCTCATAGTCTCCGGCCAGAACCAGGAGGTCGATATAAAGGTGTCGCGCTTCCCGGTCTGCCGGTTTCGCCTTCAGATGTGCTTTGGCCGTCTCGAGCGCAGCTTCAAGATCGTTATTACCGAGCTGCTTGGCGATGCTGGAAGAAAGCGTCATGCGGACATCCTTTCAGGGAGGCTGGAGAACCCGCCGGCGCCGGTGCTCTCGGCAAGGAGGTGGAAGGTCGTGGTGACGTCGTCCAGCTGGAAATGCGGCTGGAGCCGAACGGTACAGGCAAACGTGCCGGGCTTCCCCGGCACCTCGCTGACGCTGATGCCGGCGGAGCGCAGTGGAAAACGGGTACGCAACGAAAGGTCCGCATCGTCATTTCCGAGCGTATAGGCGGTAAGCCAATCCGTCAGTCTTCGTTCGATCGAGCGCGCGTCGGCAAGCTGGCCAATCTCGTCGCGCATGATGACCTTCAGGTAATGTGAGAAGCGCGATGCGCAGAGCACGTACTGCAGCATTGCGGCGAGCCGGGCGTTCTGGCGCGCGTGCTCGTTGGAATAATGCGGGGGCGCATGCAGCGACTGATTGGAGTTGAAGATCGCGGACGAAGAGAGATAGGTCGTCGCCACCGGAATGAGCCCAAGATCGCAGAATTGCTGTTCCTGCGCACTGGTCAGCCGAATTTCTACGGGCGCCTGGGCCGACAACCCGCTGCTTTCGATGCCGAGGTCGTAGGGGCGCAGTTCTGTCGCGCTCAGCATTCCGCCGTCGACCGCATCCTGCGAGACGCCGCGGATATCGGCAAACCAGCCCGATTCGATGAAATTGCGGATGACGACCATGGCGAAGGCAAAGGCGCCATTGCCCCAGAGAAGCGAACTGCCGTCGGCGGTGATGCTCTCACGGAAGGGAAAGCCGTCAAGACGTCGACGCTCATAGGGTTGGAGCGGCGCGCGCATCAATACGCGGGGTGCGACGAGGCCAAGAAAACGGGAATCTTCCCGTGCACGCAAGCCATTCCAACGCATGCGTGCAGGATCCCTCGCGAGAAAGGACAAGTCATGCACCCGGCCGAGTTCGTCGAAAGACTGAAGTCCTACGGCGCGCGGTGACGCTCCGGCCACAAAGGGGCAGAATGCGGCCGCCGCCACCATGCCGATATGAGAGAGTGCCCCGACCGCATCGCTGGCACCCACAGGTTCTTCCGGCGAAAAATAATAGTCAGCGACGAGAAGGCCGAATGGCTCGCCACCCGGCATGCCGAACTCGCGGTTGTAGACCAGCTCGAAGAGATGGCTCTGATCGAAATCGGAGGCGCGCTCCATGCTGCGGGCAAGCTCATGCCACGCGGCGCTCAGGAGTTTCACCTTCACCTCGTCGCTCCGGCCGCCGGCGCGCACCAATAGCGCGAGGCCACGCCATCTTGCCTCCATCGCCTGGAAATCGGGATGGTGCAGGATGGCATTGACCTGGCTGTTCAGCGCCTCGTCGATCAACGCGATCACCTGGTCCGCCCGGCGTCGCCATTCTGTGCTGGAACCCATCTTCATCCTGTCACAGATGTTCGAACGAAAAGCCGAGCGCGGCGGTCCCATACCGCCGCGTCGCATCAGTTTTTGGTCGGAATTCGGGCAACCATGCGCAGCGAGGTCGTCAGCTCTTCCATCTGCAGCCAAGGGCGCATCCAGGCCACCGCATTATAGGCGCCCGGCTTGCCCGGGATCTCCTGAACGGTGACCCTCGCCTCACGCAGCGGATATTTTGCCCGTGATTCCTCGCCCGCTTCGTCATTGGCGTTGACGTAGTTGGATATCCAGCGATTGAGCCAGGCTTCGCAGTCTTCCGCTTCCATGAAAGAACCGATCTTGTCGCGGCCCATGACCTTCAGGTAATGGGCGAAACGTGACGTCGCCATCATGTAGGGCAGACGGGCTGAGACGGCCGCATTGGCTGTCGCTTCCGGTCGATCGTACAGTTTCGCCTTATGCGCCGTCTGCGCGCCGAAGAAGACCGCGTAATCCGTGTTCTTGTAGTGGCACAGTGGCAGGAAGCCGAGTTTTCCGAGTTCGGCATCGCGGCGGTCGGTTATGCCGACTTCGGTCGGGCATTTGAGATCGAGATCGCCGTCGTCGCTTGAGAATATGTGCATGGGCAGGCCCTCGACCTTGCCGCCGTTTTCAGCGCCGCGAATGGCGGTGCACCAGCCGCTCTTGGCAAAGGCATCGGTCAGCTTCGTGCCCATCACATAGGCCGCATTCATCCAGCAATAGGAGTCGTGCTGCAGTTCACCGGTCTTGGATCCGCCCGTTTCGTCGAAATTTAATTCGTCGACCGGGCTTGTCTTCGGACCATACGGCATGCGGGCCAATACCCGCGGCATGGCGAGGGTGACGAAGCGCGCATCATCACTGTCGCGGAAGCTTCGCCACTTGGCGTATTCCACCGTCTCGAAGATCTTTTCCAGATCGCGGGGCTTGGCGAGCTCGCGAAAATCCTCGAAGCCGAACATGCGCGGACTGGCAGCGGAAATGAACGGCGCGAAGGCTGCCGCCGCGATCATCGAGATGCCCTGCAGCAATTGCACGTCGTCAAAGGAGTTGTCGAACTCGTAGTCGCCGATGATTGCGCCCATCGGCTCGCCGCCGGGCGTGCCGAACTCGTCTTCATAGACGGATTTGAACAGGCGCGACTGGTCGAATTCGACAGCCTTGGCGAGGTCCTTGGCGATTTCACGCTTGGAGGCGTTCAGCACCCGGATCTTCAGGTTGACGCTCGTCTCGGTGTTCTTGACCAGATAGTTCAAGCCACGCCAGGTGCCTTCGAGTTTGGTGAATTCCGCCGACTGCATGATCGCTGCGAGCTGGCGGGAAATTGTCTTGTCGATCTCGGCAATGGCATTGTTCAAAGTGACGGTGAGGTTCCGGTCGTAAGTGACGGTTCCCTTCAGGGCCTGATCCGTCAGAGTGCGCAAAAGATCCTGCGCGCGATCGGGTTCCGTCTGGCGGGTCGCCGCGACGACTCTCGAAAGCAGATCCGGCGTGGCGGTGATGGTCACCTCTTCCTTGGCCTGCAATTGCGTATCAGCGCTCATGGCTCGATCCTTTCCTGGGAGCAACGGCCGGAGGGCGTGGCCTTGTCGTGCGGTCCGATGCTCGAAAAACAGATAGTCTGAACTGCCGCGGCGCAGATCCTGAGACCGCGCCCAGGCCGCAAAGTCAGTTGATCGGGTCCTTCTTCTCTCCGGTCGTATCGCCGCCGAGCTGGGCGACGAGCTGCGAGAGATCGGCTTTGTTCTGGAGGATTTCCTCGAGAAGTCGTTCGAGTTCCTCCGATCGGTCGGCCTTGCTCATCAGGTCGCGCAGCTGGTTGCGGGCATCAAGCAGCGCTTTCAAAGCCGGCACCTGATTGACGATCGATCCGGGCTCAAAATCCTCGATGCTCTCGAATTTCAGCGAAACCGGAAGCTGGGTTCCATCGCTCTGGAGTGTATTCTCCACGGAAATGGTGAGGCCCGGAGTCATACGGCGCATGACGTCGTCAAAATTGTCGCGATCGATCTGCACGAACTTGCGTTCGCCGAAGGGTTTGAGCGGCTGGGTTGGATTGCCGGAGAAGTCGCCAAGCACACCGACGACGAAGGGAAGCTCCTTCACCACCATCGCGCCTTCGGTCTCCACCTCGTACTTGATGTGGACCCGCGGTTTGCGAACGCGTTCCAGTTTCTCATGCACACTTGCCATCGGTATTCTCCTTCATGCCACCGGCATATTGCGAATTTGGACTGCTGCAGATTGCGGTCTGACGGGCTCCACGTCGGGCCGGAAGCCTTAACCTCCCATGTCCGTGGTGGGCCTGATGCCGGCCGCCGTGAGGACTGCGTTCCGGGTCTGCTGTTCGGGCAGAAGCTCGGTCAGAAGCTCGGCGAAATCCATGCGGCCGCGGCGCACAAGCGTCTCGATTGACAGGGAAATCGGTGAATGGGGTTCGGTGCGGCGGAAATAGCCCGCGACCGCGCTCAAAAGCTGGAATGCCTCTTCACGGGACTGGATCGCCTCCGCACGGATGGGCCGCCATCCCCGTTCTTCTTCCGGATGGCTTCCGCTCGAAGCCTGCCGATCCAGCGTTATATGTGGGAGCGCGTGTGCCGGTAGGGGGGTCGCCGCTTCGATACCCGCGAGCGCGCGGATTGTCGAAGCCGCCTCCTGCAGGACGTTGCGCGTATTGGAACTCGGCGGCGCCTGATCGCCACATCGTGCATCAAGGATTTCAACCAGCCGGTCGAAGGCATCGGTGCATTCCGTCAATACCTTCAGATGCCCTGACATTCGCTCGACGCCGGCCTCCGCCGCCGCCTGCTGCAGTTCCTCGCGTCGGCCCGCTTCGGTCGCCCGCTGCGCCAGCTGGAAATCCCAGAGAGAGAATTGCCCGAACTTGCCACCAGGTATCAGCGAAGTCAGCCTGATGGCCTGAATGATCGCCCCTTCGCCGCCAACACCGTTCAAGCCGGCAAGCGGCGCGAAGCGTTCCTCGTAATCGTCCTCTCCGATTGAATGCAGGTTGTCGAAGTAGTTGTCCAAAAGCGACGCCATCGCAACGTAGACGTCCCGCAGACCTTCAAACCCACGAAGCCTCAACTGAGCTTCCGCTAACCATGCCAATACTTCAATATCTTTACTTTCGAAACAAAGAATCTGCAACCCAAGGTCGTTCACATCATGCCAGGAAGGTGAGACTCCAATAATCTCGCTCGGATTCATGCCGCGCTCAGCAATTCTGGCGGCGTGTCTTGCGTCCTTAATTCTGTAATATATTTCACGCGATACAGTATTTCCGCGCACGTTTTCTCCGCACGGGCTAGAATGTTCAATTGAATGTATGATTCTATCCAGATTCACGCGAAAAAATCCCTAAAAACTAAGAGCATAAGTGCGCGACGTGTGACTCTTACCGGTATATACTGGTTTGTCAATCTCACTTCGCATATGACATAATTATGACGACTTTAGAAATTGACACAACACAAGTCAGAATGCTTTTTTATCTGGACAAGTCTCGAGTAGCGTCATAGTTGTTGCCCTGCATTTCCAGAGCGCCCGCATTTGAACCGTAAAGACAGGACTTGCCGCATGTCGCGCGTCGATCTCAATCGGCTGATCAGAACGCTTGAGCCTAATTTGCGTGTCGGTCTTGAGACAGCCGCCTCGCTGGCGGCGCAGCACCAGCATGCCGTTGTGGATGTCGCCCACTGGCTTCGATCGCTTCTCGGAATTGCGGGTTTTTCTGCAATTTTCGAGGAACTCGGGATTTCGTCTGAGGCGCTTCGGGTCGAACTCGACGCGGCAATCGCCGATATTCCTCGCGAAGACGGTGCCTCGCTTGTCCTATCCCAAAACCTGCTTTCGCTTGCGCGCGAAGCCTGGCTGATTGCGTCGCTGCAATGCGGTCGCAACGCCGCGCTTCTGCCCGACTTGCTCGTCGCGCTGACGGCGGATCCGGCGCTCAGGGTTACTGCACGCGGCATAGCACCGTCACTTCGCGGTCTCGACCAAGTCCGCCTGGACAGCCTGCTCAACACGGCAAGCCAGCCGGATTCCCAATCGCAAGCGGGGTTTTCCGCGCCGGCGCCTTCGGTGCAGGAGAACGAATTCCTGCGGCTATACACGCGTGACATGACTGCGGATGCGCGCGCCGGCCGGATCGACCCCGTCATCGGTCGGGATCGCGAACTGCGCCAGCTTATCGACATTCTCATGCGCCGGCGCCAGAACAACCCGATCCTGGTGGGCGAGGCGGGTGTCGGAAAAACCGCCATTGCCGAGGCCTTGGCATTGGAGATCGCGGTCACGAACGTGCCGGACCGGCTACGGGATGTGAGGCTTTTGCTGCTCGACCTGAGCTTGCTGCAGGCGGGCGCGGGCGTCAAAGGCGAGTTCGAACGGCGGCTGCATGGCGTCGTCGATGCTGTGAAGAATTCACCTGAGCCGATCATCCTGTTCATCGACGAGGCGCATGGTCTGATCGGTGCGGGCGGGCAGGCAGGCCAGGGAGATGCGGCCAATATCCTCAAACCGGCACTGGCGCGCGGCGAATTGCGCACGATCGCGGCGACCACCTGGAGCGAATACAAGCGGTACATCGAGAAGGATGCTGCGCTGACGCGGCGGTTTCAGCCCATTGATGTGCAGGAACCGGACGAGGAAACCGCAATCCGTATGCTGCGTGGAGTGGCCCGGAACCTGAAGGCCCATCATCGGGTGCGCATCCGCGACGAGGCTATCGTGGCGGCGGTTCGCCTCTCTGCCCGCTATCTGCCGGCGCGGCAACTGCCCGACAAGGCGATCAGCCTCCTGGATACTGCGGCTGCCTCGGTGGCGCTGGCGCGCCAGATGACGCCCGAAACGCTGACCTCGCTTATCAACAAGGACGCTCTTCTGGAGACGGAGGCCGCGTGGCTGGCTGGCGAGCCACAATCGGTCGAGACAGCCGAAAGGCTTTCCGCAATCGCCAAGGAGCGGCAAGTGATCGCGGCCGAGATCGCGACGCTGAAGTCCAAATTCGACGAGGAGATGCGGCTGGCGCACGAGGCGGATCGTCTGGAAGCGGTCTTCTCGCATGACGACACCGCTTCGTTGTTCGCGCCCACTGATCGTGCCGGTGACGAGACCAACGTAGCCCCGTTTCCATCCCAGGCCATGACAGCGGAGGCTGCCAGGACGGCATTGGCGGCAACTGAACAAAACCTGGCGGCCGTCGCTGGTGAAACGCCGCTTGCTCCGCGCGTCGTCGACAAAGAGGTGGTTGCGGGGGTTGTTGCGCGCTGGACCGGGATCCCGCTCGGCAAGCTGCTGTCGGATCAGGTCGAAACGGTAAAAACGCTGGATGCTCGCCTCAAGGAGCGAGTGCTCGGTCAGGATGCCGCGATCGAGCGGATAGGTGCAGCCATGCGCGCTGC
>DATGWU010000492.1:0-6362 GCA_035299345.1 Rhizobium sp. | reverse complement strand
TCAATCCGCTGGCCTTCGGCGGCCAATGGCGTAACGGGCCTCAAGCCGACCTGGGGCCGCGTCAGCCGGTATGGAGCATTCGACCTTGCGCCGTCCCTGGACCACATTGGCCCAATCGCTCGGAGCGTCGCTGACGTGGCCGCAATCTTTAAAATAATCGCCGGACACGACGTGGATGACCCGACGACAAGCTCTCGTCCGGTTCCTGACTATATGGCTGACTTAATTGCCGACGCGCGTGATATGCGTATTGGCATCGACCAGCGCTGGAGCACCGAAGACGTTGACGCTGGAACCCAAGTCGCATTGGCCGAAGCGCGAGCGGCCTTCTTGGACCTGGGCGTGGAGATAGTTGACATTTCGTTTCCAGATGTTCGCCAGATCGTTGCTGATTGGACACCGAACTGTGCCGTTGAGGCGGCCGTCGCACATCGCGCCGTCTACGCCGCCCACAGGGAGCAGTATGGCCCCATTTTGTCGACGGTCATCGAGACCGGAATGGCTGTTTCCGGGATGGATTATCAAGAGATATTGCTCCGCCGAGCAGCGTTCCGCGGGCAGGTGGAAACCGTGCTATCGTCGGTCGACGCTGTACTTACCCCCGTTCATCCTTTTGCTCCACTCACGCTGACGAAGATCGCAACGCTTGGCGCGCAACCAGAGCTGATCGCCAAGCTGCAACGCTACACGTGTCCCTTCAACATGAGTGGGCATCCGACACTTTCATTTCCCGGAGGGGCTTCGGCGGATGGCATGCCGATCGGCCTACAATTGATCGCCGCCGAATTTAACGAAAGCGCGCTTCTCTCCCTCGGTGCTGCGTTTCAGGTCGCAACAACTTGGCATCGTCGTCACCCGGAGCTCAGCGATGGCGTGATCGCCCGCCAAGGCGGAGGAGCGGCATGATGAGGACGCTCGAAAAAGTCGCTTCATCTCAGGTTGGAAGTCTCCCCGGCAAGCTTGGTTTTGAATGGATCGAAGTGCGCAAAGGCATGGTTCATGGACGCTTTGAGATTGCACCAAAGCACCTATCCCCTCACGGCCATCTGCACGGAGCTACGATTGTCGCGCTGGCTGACCCGTCGTGCGGCTTTGGCTGCCTGGCGTCGGTGCCGGATGGCGCAGTCACTTTCGCAGCGGGGGAGTTGAAGGCCAACTTCATCGGCACGACCGCGAACGACGTTGTGAGTTGCAGAGCGCAGCTCGCTCATGCCGGGCACACCACGCAAGTCTGGGATGCTGAAGTCCGCGGCAAAGAAACAGGCCGAACCATCGCGCTGTTTCGCTGCGCGCAGATGCTGCTCTGCCCGGCCGGAGGAGTACGATCGTGAACGCGCAAAGGCCATCATCAACGATTTTTTACGGCTGGTTCGTGGTCGCCTCAGCCTTTGTCATAACCTTCGTAGGCTTCGGAAGCGCCTATACATTCAGCTCCTTTGTGGACGCGCTTGAGAAAACGTTCGGCGCTTCGCGCGGTGAGGTCTCGCTGGTTTTCTCCCTTGCGGGGTTTTTGTATTTCTCGCTTGGCGCATTGTCAGGGCCGCTTGCTGATCGATGGGGTACGCGCCGGCTCGCGGTGATCGGCATGATTTTCGTCGGAGTGGGCCTAATCCTTGCCGGGCGCGCGGACACACTGATCGAAGTCTATCTCGCCTATGGTCTAGGGATCGGCATCGGGATCGGATGCGCGTATGTGCCGGCGCTAGGAGCCGTGCAGCGCTGGTTTGTTCAACGGCGCGGGTTCGCGTCAGGACTAGCAGTGAGCGGAATCGGGGTTGGAACTCTTGTCGTGCCTCCGTTGGCGACGGCACTGATCGCCAGCCTCGGATGGAGAGGAGCCTATTCGACGCTTGGCGTCTTGGCGATCATCGTTGGTTCGGTCGCGGCACTGCTTATCGACGACGAGCCGGCCCGTCGTGGGCTTCATCCTGACGGAAGCTCGCCTGAGACAGCCGGTCCACCTGTCACACGCACGGGGCTTTCCGTGCGCGAGGCAGTACGGACCCGCAGGTTCGCAGAACTCTATATAGCCTGCCTGATCGGGTCGCTCGGCGTATTTGTGCCGTTCGTCCATCTCGTGCCCTTCGCAGTCGATCATGGTACTTCCTCGACGGCCGCTGTCTGGCTCCTGGGCACAATCGGTATTGGAAGCACAATCGGCCGCTTCTTCCTTGGCGGTATCGCCGACAAGTTGGGACGCGAGCGATCCCTTGTCGCCATGTATCTTGGCATGGCAGCTTCTCTTATCGTTTGGGCGCTCGGCACAACGCCGTTGTTACTGGTAATATTCGCCCTGACTTTCGGCCTGTTCTACGGGGGTTGGGTCGCGATCCTACCGGCGGTCGTAGCCGATCTTTTCGGTTCAAGAAGCGTCGGTGGCATCATTGGCATCCTATATACCAGCGTCGCCATAGGCACGCTGATCGGGCCGAGCAGCGTCGGGTTTATCTACGACATCAGCCAAAGCTATTTTTTTTCGATCGCCGCAAGCGCCGTGTCGAATGCCGTCGCCGCCGTCATCGTCGTGCTGGCAGCGAAGCAATCGGTCGCCGAAAGGAAGGCCGTCTGATGAAAAGTCCCATCGAGTCTGTTCGAGCTGCCGAGGAATTCGGCAGAACCAGACTATCCTACTCGTTTTTCATGCGGGATTTTCTTCACAGTGAGATTGCGACGATCGAGGGAATGAGGAATCTGCCCCGCGATCCAGAGGTGGCGATCGCCGCAGGCCGAGGACTATGCGAAAATCTTCTGGAGCCGCTTCAGAACACGTTCGGCCGTCTGCATGTCCGCTCTTCCTATCGTTCCCCGGAAGTGAACGCCTTTGGCTGTCGCAATCGCTTAAGCTGCGCGTCCAACGAGAAAAACGTGGCACGTCACATATGGGATCAGCGCAGTCGGAGCGGAATAGGCGCTGTCGCTTGCATTGTAATTCCTTGGCTGATCGACAGAATGGATCGAGGTGTGGCTTGGGAAGCGATGGCCTGGTGGATTCATGACCATCTTCCATACAGCGAACTGCAATTCTTCCCGAAACTCGCCGCGTTCAACATAGGATGGCATGAATCGCCCAAGCGTATGATCTACAGCTTTATTCCGCCGCGTGGTTATCTGACCAAGCTTGGCTTCCCGAACCACCAGGGAGATCACAGTCAATTATATCCGGGCTTTCCAACTCTCAACACTACCCCGAAGCAGCTATCCATGAAGGAGTTTTCTCCTGCCTCGGATACTGATGGGCAATACAGACGGTAGCCATCGATGCGACGGCGACATTTGGCACCGATGGTTGATCTTCAACGGGGAACGCCGTCCCTTCTTGGGTCGCGCATTCCCCTCGTATCGCTAATCCAGATGCTGGCAGTCGCGGAGCATCTGAACTCCCACCACGCCGCCAATACTCTCGGTGTCAGCCAGTCGAGCGTGAGCGCTCGGATACGCGCGCTGAGGAAGAACTCGGCATCTTGCTTCTTGAGCGCAACACTCGCGGCGTCCGGCTACTATCTGACCTTCCTCTATCTGCCCCGGGCCGAGGAAGTGGCCCGAGCCGAAAGCTGGCTCTACGAGGGCCGTGAGAGCACCTGCGTCGATCCGCAAGCCTGCTACTTCGGCTGGCACGAATCCCTGCGTAAGTTCGCCAAACTCGTCGAGCCCGAAATCAACCAGTAGACCGGAAGGACGTCATTCCCTTCCGCTGGTTTCGCGGATGACGAGTTCGACTGCGGTCAGGCGCTCCGGCTGAGGGGGGCGGTTTTCCTCAAGCCAGGCGAGGACCGTTTCGGCAATCTGGCGGCCGAAATCGGCGATACCGCAACGGACGGTCGACAGCGTCGGGTAAGCCTGGCTGGATTCCTCGATATCGTCGAAGCCGACGATGCGAAACGAACGACCGACGTCCCTGCCGATCTGGGCAAAACCCGAAAGCATGCCGAGTGCAACGAGGTCGTTGAAGCAGATAGCCGCATCGATGTCCGGGTGGTCGCACGTCAGAGTGCCGGCGGTTTCGCGCCCGAAAGCGCGGCTCGGGCGTCCCGAGACGATGAAGGGTTCCATGCCCGCTTCATCCAGCGCCTGAAGATAGCCGGCCATGCGCTCCTGCGTGACCGCTCGGTCCGACAGGCCGCCGATGAAGGCGATCCGGCGCGGCGAGAAGCCGAGCAGGTGCCGTGTCGCGAGGAGGCTGCCGTTCCGGTAATCCGGTGCCGCGAACGGAAAGCGGTCGACCCGCGGATTGACCTTGCGCAGGACCTGCATGGTCGGAATACCGGCCCTGGCGATCGCCTCGAAGGTCGAGGCGTCGTCGTCGTAGGCCGGCGAGACGACGAGGGCCGAGACACCGTGCTCGATCATTGCCGCTACCACCTGCGCCTGGATGCGCGGGTCTTCGTCGGTGTTGGCGAGCACGGTCGCATAACCGCGGGCCGACAGCGCCATCTGCAGCGAGGTCGCGAACTCGGTGAAGAAGGGGTTGCGAAGGTCGTTGATGACGAGCCCGATCAGACCGACATTGGAGGTGCGTAGGTTGGCGGCGGCGCGATTGTAGACATAGCCGATCCGGTCCATGGCCTCGCGCACCGCGCGGCGCGTCTCTTCCTTGACCAGCGGGCTGTTCTGCAGCACGAGGCTGACGGTCGACTTCGACACGCCCGCAAGGCGCGCCACATCCACGATTGTCGGCCTACGCTCCATTGCCGCTCATTCGACTCCGTTGATCCCCAGCAGGAGACGCATCCTTCTCACGGCAAGCTCGGGATCGGCAAGCAGGTTTGCCTGATCGGCAAGGCGAAAGACCGCGCTGTAGTGGACAATGTCACGGCTCGACTGGAAACCGGCAGGCATGACAAAGTGCTTCTGGTATCCGTTGAGCCAGGCGAGGAAGGCGATGCCCGCCTTGTAGAAGCGCGTCGGCGCGCGGAAAATCTCACGGCTCAGAGGCACCGTCGGCGCCAGCAGGCGATGGTAGGTCTGAAGATCGCCGCCGGCGAGCGCATCGAGGGCCTGTGAGGCCGCCGGCGCGATCGCCGCGAAAATGCCGAGCAGCGCGTGCGAGTAGTGCTTGCCGTCACCGGCAATCAGGTCGGCATAGTTGAAGTCGTCGCCGGTATAGAGCCGCACGCCGTCGGGCAGGCGGGCGCGGAACGCCTCCTCGTGAGCCTGGTCGAGCAGGGATATCTTGATGCCGTCGACCTTGGTCGGGTTATCGGCAATCAGCGCCAGCACGAAATCGCTCGCAACCGCGACATCCTCGCTGCCCCAGTATCCCTTGAGCGCTGGGTCGAACATGTCGCCCAGCCAGTGCAGGATGACGGGTGCCGCCGCCCCGTCGATCAGCTTGCGATAGACCGAGCGGTAGACCTCCGGCCCGGCCCCCATTGCCGGGAAGGCGCGCGAGGCCATCAGGATCAACTGTCCGCCGGCGGCCTCGATCGCCTCCGCCTGGTGTTCGTAGGCCGCGAGGATTGCGCCTGCGTCACGCAGATCCTGTGGGGCCGCGTGGTCGGTGCCCGCGCCGCAGGCGACCCGCGGCTTCATCGGATGCGAGCGTGCCGAGGCCATGGTGCGCTCGATCAGTTCGCGCGCCGTCAGCCAGTCGACGCCCATGCCGCGCTGGGCGGTGTCCATGGCCTCGGCAAGGCCGAGCCCTTGGTTCCAGAGGCCCTCGCGGAAGGCGAGCGTCGCCTCCCAATCGACCGCGGGCCTCGTGTCCCATGGATTGCGCTCGCGAAGCGGGTCCGACACGACATGCGCCGCGGCGAAGGCGGTGCGGGTCAACGGGCGGGAAGGCGCGCGTGGCGTGAGCGGCGTGCCGGTGAGCGCGTAGTTCTCTATCCGGCAATCCTCGGTGGGCAAACGTATCATGGCGATGTCCTTCAGTTTTGAACCGGCAGGTCGAAGACGAGAATCCCGTCGAGACCGCCCTCCGCATGGGCAACCAGCCGGGCGCCGAAGCGCCGGTGATCGGGATGGGCCTGATAGGCTTCAAGCGCCTGCCAGTCGGCGAAATCGGCGACGAAACCATGCATATAACCCCGCTCGATCTTTTCCGGGCTTTCGCTGCGACCGGAGGTGATGGAGAGCAGGCCGTCGATCTTGCCTTCGATGGCGTGAAGCTCCTCGAAGAGGGCGTCGATCGTTGGTTGATCGACATCCGCGCGGAACCGGACGAGCACGATATGGCGGATCATCTTACGCTCCATGGTCTGCCCGGATCATGTCGGCCGCCTTTTCGGCGATCATGATCGTCGGCGCGTTGGTGTTCGAGGAGACGACCGTCGGCATGATCGAGGCGTCGACGACACGCAGACCCTCGATGCCGTTGAATTTCAGCCGGGGATCGACGACGGCGGCGGGATCGGAGCCCATGC
>DATGWU010000491.1:0-2419 GCA_035299345.1 Rhizobium sp. | reverse complement strand
GTCGTCCAGCCGGGGCGCAGCGGTCCCTTGGGCTTCTCCCGGCTTTCGCCGGCAGTTCCCGTGGTCGTCTTCGCCGCTTCGGTCGTCTCGTTCATGGCTCTCTTATAGGCCAGCGTTTCGGCCTTCGAAAGCACGCAGATGGTGTGTCACGTGATTGCAATTTTGGGACTGCGGGCATAGAGCAAGGCCATGACTGAATTTCCGTTTTCCGATCTGCCGGCAATCGAGCCCGGTCATGTCTGGCTGGCCGGCGCCGGCCCCGGCGATCCGGGGCTTCTGACGCTGCTTGCGGCAAAGGCGCTCGGCGAGGCCGATGTGATCGTCCACGACGCGCTGGTCAACGAGGAGTGCCTGAAGCTCGCACGTCCCGGCGCCAGCCTCGAATATGCCGGCAAGCGCGGCGGAAAGCCTTCCGCCAAACAGCGCGACATTTCGCTGCGGCTGGTGGAGCTTGCGAAATCGGGCCTCAGGGTGCTGCGCC
Source organism: Rhizobium sp. (assembly GCA_035299345.1). GTDB lineage: Bacteria > Pseudomonadota > Alphaproteobacteria > Rhizobiales > Rhizobiaceae > Allorhizobium. The sequence goes on along the minus strand of DATGWU010000491.1, from coordinate 1,938 downwards.
TCAAGGGCGGCGATCCCTTCGTGTTCGGCCGCGGCGGGGAGGAGGCGCTGACGCTGATCGAGCACGGTGTTCCGTTCCGGATCGTGCCCGGCATCACCGCCGGGATCGGCGGGCTCGCCTATGCCGGCATTCCGGTCACGCACCGGGAGATCAATCACGCCGTCACGTTCCTCACCGGCCATGATTCCTCAGGCCTCGTTCCGGACCGGATCGACTGGCAAGCGATCGCCAAAGGCTCGCCGGTCATCGTGATGTACATGGCGATGAAGCATATCGGCCGTATCTCCGAGCAGCTGATTGCCGGTGGCCGCAGCGTGTCGGAGCCCGTCGCCTTCGTCTGCGATGCCGCGACGGCCTCGCAGAAGGTGCTGGAAACGACGCTCGGCCAGGCGGAGCGGGCGGTCGCTGCCTCCGGTTTCGAGCCGCCTGCCATCGTCGTCGTCGGCGAGGTCGTGCGCCTGAGACCGTCGCTCGACTGGCTCGGGGCGCTTTCCGGCCGCAAGCTCGTCGGCGATCCCTTCTCCGGCGACAACCGGAAGGACACAGCATGAGCGGGCTGATGATCGCCGCACCGGCAACCGGATCGGGCAAGACGACGGTGACGCTCGGCCTCCTGCGCGCTCTGAAGCGGCTCGGCCACCCGGTCGCGCCCGGCAAGGCGGGGCCGGACTATATCGACCCGGCCTTCCACGCGGCGGCGAGCGGCGAGGTCTGTCTCAATTTCGATCCCTGGGCGATGCGGCGCGAGCTGCTGCTTGCCAATGCCGCCCTTCACAGGTCCGGCGGCAAGGACCTCGTCGTCGAGGCGATGATGGGGCTCTTCGACGGAGCCGCCGACGGCCGGGGCTCTGCGGCCGATCTTGCCGCGATCCTCGGGCTTTCCGTGCTCCTGGTCGTCGATTGCGCACGCTCCTCCCATTCGACCGCCGCGCTTGTCAGCGGTTTTGCCAATTATCGGATCGATACCCGCATCGTCGGCGTGATCCTGAACCGCGTCAGCGGCGATCGCCACGAGGCGATGCTGCGCGATGCCATGGCCGCCATCCGCATGCCGGTGTTCGGGGTCATCCGCACGAACAAGTCGCTGGAACTGCCGGCACGCCATCTGGGGCTGGTGCAGGCCGGCGAGCACGGCGAACTCGAGACCTTCATCGACCGGGCGGCGGATCTCGTTGCTTCCTCGTGCGACGTGAAGGCGCTGATCCGCACTGCACGGCACATTCCCGACCGTGCTTCGGACGCCAACATCGCCCGGCTTATGCCGTTCGGCCAGAAGATCGCGGTTGCCCGCGACAACGCTTTCGCCTTTTCTTACGAACACATGCTGATGGGCTGGCGTCGTCGTGGCGCGGAAATCTCCTTCTTCTCGCCGCTTGCCGACGAAGCGCCGGCCGCCGACTGCGATGCGGTCTACCTGCCGGGCGGCTATCCGGAACTCTCCGCCGGTCTGCTCGCTGCGGCCGGAACCTTCCGTGCCGGCATGGCAGCTGCGCAAGCCCGTGGTGCCCGTGTCTTCGGCGAATGCGGCGGCTACATGGTTCTCGGCGACGCGCTGATCGACGAGGCGGGCGAGAGCCACCGGATGCTCGGCTTCCTGCCGCTGGTGACGAGCTTCGCCAGGCGCAAGCGCCAACTCGGCTATCGCCGCGTGCGGCCGCTTGTCGGCTCCTTTTTCACCACGGACATGACGGCCCACGAATTCCACTACGCGACGATCGTTTCGGAAGGCGAGGGCGACCGGCTCTTCGCCGCCGAGGACGCGCTCGGCACCTCGCTCGGCGAGGTGGGCCTCAGGCGCGGTTCGGTCGCCGGCTCCTTCATGCATCTCATCGATATCTGCGAGACCCGATGAGCGGCGTCATCTTGCATGGCGGTGGTATCGGTGCGGCGGCGGCGCTCTACGGCGGTGGCGTCGAGGACTGGCTCGATCTTTCGACC
>DATGWU010000490.1:0-5655 GCA_035299345.1 Rhizobium sp. | reverse complement strand
CCCCGACGGTTCCGCAAACAGCCGGTCCAGCCCGTAGCGCCGTGCCAGCGATCTCAGATGGTACATGTCGTTCGCCAGCAGGAAGGTTGCAGCGATCGCCGAAAGAATGACGACGACGAGGACACCGAAGAGGAGACGGCTGCTCCTCTTGGGTCGTGCAGGCTTTACGCCGACCTTTTTCCGGCTTGTGCGTCGTCTGATGCGGTGCGGCATGCGGGTCTTCTGTTTTCGGTACCGGCCGTTTATGGCACGGAAACGGGCGCTTGGCCTATATCTCTCCTGCAGCCGAGCGTTGAGTGTCGACGGTGGTCACCTGTCCTTCCGGGAACGGCCAAGATTGGGCCGATTCGTCCGTCGTCGATATCCGGCGTTGACCACCTGGGAGGTCGTCAATAGGCAACCGGGATTGCAACCTCAAGAAGGATTGTCTCGATGCCGATGTCGCGCCTCCTGCCGCCGGTCTTCTTTGCCTTGCCATGTGCGGTTCCGTTGCCGCTTCGGATCTGTGGAGCGTGACGTCTCCGAAAGGAGCCTGCCACATCTCGTTCGGTCAGGATCCGGTGGCGGATGGCATCTTTGCCGTCACGCAGCATGATTCTGCCTGCCCGGAAAACCTCAAGGCAATCTCCGGTTATTCGATGAACAATGGCGACGGAACCGTCATCTTCTATTCCACTGCGTCCGGCCTTGAACAGGTGGCGCGTGCCGACAAGGAAGAGCCCGGCATCTATGTCGGCATGACGCTGGAAGGGGAAGCCCTGCAGGTCGTGCACGCCGACGCGGCCGAACCGCAACCGGAGCTGAAGCCGGAACCCGCTGCCGGCAGTGCCGGGTGCCTCCGCTATGCGGATGGCGGTTGCTCCCAGCCGAGCGACATCGGTGCGCCCGATGTCGCGGCCGGCATCACCTCGATCCATATGGTGACACGGATGAATGTTCGCGCCATGCCGGGCACCGAGGGCGCTGTCCTCGGGCGTGTCGAGGCAGGCCAATGCCTCGACATCGTCGGCTGTGTCGAACAGAACGGCACGACCGTCTGGTGTGAGGTGAAGATGACGACCTATCGCGGCTGGGTCCTGAAGCAGGACGAGCGCAGGATTTATGCGCGCAACGCCTGCGGCTAAGCGTGACCTGACCGGAAATCAGTGACAGGACGGCCGCTTAGCGCGCGGCCGTCCTGCAATCTCCGGCTCAGATGGTTTCCACGACCGCCTCGCGCTCGCGGAGGTGCTCCATCCGGTTGTAACGGATCGACGACCATAGCGAGATGCCGATGAGCCCTGCACCGCCGAGCCCGGTGATCACTTCGGGGATGTGCAGCATCGTCTGGCAGTACATGATTACCGAGAGGATCAGGATTGCGTAGAAGGCGCCGTGCTCCAGGTAGCGGTATTCGGCGAGTGTTCCCTTCTCGACCAGCATGATTGTCATCGAGCGGACATACATTGCGCCGATGCCGAGGCCGATCGCGATGACGAAGAGGTTCTGTGATAGCGCGAAGGCGCCGATGACGCCGTCGAACGAGAAACTCGCATCCAGCACTTCCAGATAGATGAACGCGCCGAGGCCACCCTTTGCCGCTTCCGTCATTGTCCGCTGCGAGGCGTCGAGAAGGCCGCCGATCACTTCGACGGCGAGAAAGGTGACGAGGCCGTAGATCGCCGAGTAGACGAAAGTGACTGCTTCCGCACCTTCGAGCAGATAGGAGAAGAGCAGGATCATCAAGAGAACGAGGCCGATCTCGATGCCCTTGATCGTCGCCGAGCGCGCCATGTGCTTCTCGATGACGTCGATCCAGTGCACGTCCTTCTCGTGGTCGAAGAAGTAGGTGAGGCCGACCATCATCAGGAAGGTGCCGCCGAAGGCGGCGATCGGCAGATGCGCCTCGTTCATGATGCGCGCATATTCGGCCGGTTCCCTCGCGGCCAGCAGGAAGGCCTCGATCGGCCCGAGATCGGCGGCGATGACGACGATCGCCAGCGGGAAGACGATGCGCATGCCGAAGACGGCGATCACGATGCCCCAGGTCAGGAAGCGATGCTGCCAGGCAGGCGTCATGTCCTTGAGCTTGTTGGCATTGACGATCGCGTTGTCGAAGGAGAGCGAGATTTCGAGTACCGCGAGAACGGCGCAGATGAAGAAGACAGTGGCCATTCCGCCGATCGTGCCGGAGGATTGCCAACCGAGCCAACCGCCGAGCATGAGCCCGACGATCGTTGCGACGAAGGCCCACTTGAAGTAGTCGAGCATTCCCTTTTCGGAGGACGACGCGTTCATCGGCTCGCCCTCCCGCAGTGAAGATCAAATATGTGTTGCCCGAGGCACGCGCTGGCGATGCAGGCATGCGGGTGAGGCATGGTCAAAATAGACATGATTTTTGAATCCGCCGGCTCATCTTGCTGGCGGTACCGACATCACGAGAGCGCCGTAAACTCTCGCCAGAGGGGCCCGGCACCAGAGGTTCGGTCGCGGCGGCCGGCAAACCGGGGCCGCGGGACCACGCTGTTTTTCACTGAACGTCCGAAGATCGTCAAGAGGCGACGCAGCCTCAGCGCAGTCTCACTAGATGTAGGTGCTGCCGCAGCGCCCGCCAATGGCGCAAGAGCATTGAGCCTGCGGCATTTTCGGCATGCCCGCAGAAACGGAGCCTATGCAAGGCAATTGTCGGGATCGAAACAAGGAAAACTGGTGCTGCTAGAGAGATTTGAACTCTCGGCCTCTCCCTTACCAAGGGAGTGCTCTACCCCTGAGCTATAGCAGCTTGCAGTGTCGGGCGCGGTGCGCCGTTCGAAGCGTGCGGGCCTATTGCCACAGGTTTTCGACGAGCGCAAGCCGCAAATTCGAACTTCCGTGCAAGATTTCCGGGCGTACGGCGCGAACCCTTTTGGAACCTCGGGTTTTCCGCTATCAAGCGGCAATGATGAAGGAAACCACCGAATCGAGGGCAGGAGCCGAAGTGCAGGCCGCCGGCGAAGTATCGCAGGCGCATGGCGTGCCGAAGGCTTCTTCCGCATCGAGGGCGGATGAACGCAAGGCGCGGGCTGCCGAAAAGCTCAAGGAAAACCTGCGCCGTCGCAAGCAGCAACTTCGTGCCCGGCGGGCCGGTGCGGCCGACGAGACGGAAGGTCTGCCTGCCGCAAAATCGACCAAAGACGATGTTTAGTGCGTGCCGGACCGCGTCGGCTACCCGACCGAATTGAACGCGGTCTTCTTTTCGTCTAAAGAGCGACGCTCTCGCGAAGGCGGGAACGGAATAACGAGAGAAAGGCGGGCGGGGCCCGTAGGATCATAATGGATCGTATCAGGATTGTCGGCGGTAACGCGCTCAATGGGGTCATCCCGATTTCCGGCGCTAAGAACGCCGCACTGCCGCTGATCATCGCCTCGCTGCTGACGAGCGACACGCTGACGCTCGAAAACGTGCCGCATCTGGCCGATGTCGAGCTTCTGCTGCGTATCCTCGGCAATCACGGCGTCGATGTCTCCGTCAACGGTCGCCGCGAACACCAGAACGGCTCCTATTCCCGCACGATCCATTTCACCTGCCGCACGATCGTCGACACCACGGCTCCCTACGAACTCGTCTCCAAGATGCGTGCGAGCTTCTGGGTCATCGGTCCGCTGCTTGCCCGTGAGGGTCGGGCGCGCGTCTCGCTGCCCGGCGGCTGCGCGATCGGCACGCGTCCCGTCGACCTCTTCATCGAGGGGCTCACGGCGCTCGGCGCGATCATCGAGATCGACGGCGGTTATGTCGAAGCGCGGGCGCCCAAGGGCGGCCTCGTCGGCGGCACCTATACCTTCCCGAAGGTGTCGGTCGGCGCGACGCACGTCATGCTGATGGCCGCTTCGCTCGCCCGCGGCAGGACCGTCATCAACAACGCTGCCCGCGAGCCCGAGATCGTCGATCTCGCCGCCTGCCTGAATGCCATGGGCGCGAAGATCTCCGGCGCCGGTACCTCTACCATCGTCATCGAAGGGGTGGAGGCGCTTTCGGGCGCCCGTCACCGCGTGCTCCCGGACCGTATCGAGACCGGAACCTACGCCATGGCCGTCGCCATGACCGGCGGTGATGTCGTGCTCGAAGGCACCGACGCGGCCCTGCTCGATACTGCGCTCGAGGCCATCCGCCGGGCCGGTGCGATCGTTACGCCTGTCGAGAACGGCATCCGCGTGGTGCGCAACGGTAGCGACATCCGCCCGGTCGATATCGTCACCGAACCTTTCCCCGGCTTCCCGACCGACCTGCAGGCGCAGTTCATGGGGCTGATGACGCGGGCGGACGGTGTCTCGCACGTCACCGAGACCATCTTCGAGAACCGCTTCATGCATGTGCAGGAACTCGCGCGTCTCGGAGCCAAGATCACGCTTTCGGGCCAGACGGCCAGGATCGAGGGTGTCAACCGCCTGCGTGGCGCACCGGTCATGGCGACCGATCTGCGCGCCTCGGTATCGCTGGTCATCGCCGGCCTCGCCGCCGAGGGCGAGACGTTCGTCTCCCGCGTCTATCACCTTGACCGCGGCTTTGAGCGGCTGGAGGAAAAGCTCGGCCGTTGCGGTGCCATTGTCGAGCGCATCAGCGATTAATACCAAATCTCTATGATATGAACCGCTTGCCGGTAGCGCTCCGGGCGTTGCCTCTTGCATTGCGGCTTCCTATGTCGGAAGGGAAGATGGCAGAGCCGGATTGTTTCCGGCTCATTCGGGAATAGGTGCTATGACGGACCTCAAGCTTCTCGCTCTCGACAGCGACGACCTCGCCGTGATCTCGGCGCATATGCAAGATGCGGTCTTCAAGGTCGGCGACATCGCCTATCTGCCGCGCACGCGCCAGTTCACGCTGGTCGCCAATCGCTTCGTCTGGGAGCAAGCCGAGCGCAAGCGCCGGAGTTTCGAGCGCAGGCGGACGATCCTGACCTTCAAGCGGGTCGAGGCGGTGCGTTCGACCGGCATTGACCGGACAAGGAATGATGACGTCCGCTCGCTACTCGCCCTTCGCTTCCGTCAGGAAGGCGAGGGACCAGGCGGGGTTCTGGAGCTGGTGCTGGCCGGCGGCGGCACGATTGCCCTTGAAGTCGAATGTATCGAAGGACAGCTTGCAGATACCGGCGCGGCATGGGAAACCACCCGCATGCCCGGTCATCCGGGTTGATGTCAGGCTCGACGGCGGGTCGAGGAGAGGGGTAGCAGGACGTGGCAATCTGGCTTGAACAAGGAGCCGAGGATTTCGAGGAACGGTTCGCCGCCTTCCTCACGACGAAGCGGGAGGTTTCCGCCGACGTCAACGATGTTGTGCACGCCATCATCGAGGACGTCAGGGCGCGCGGCGACGCGGCACTTGCGGAATATTCGCTCCGCTTCGACGGCGTCGATTTCTCCCGCATCGGCATGCGCGTCACCGAAGACGAGATCACCGCGGCGATCGCCAAGGTCGAGCCGGAGGTGATGGACGCGCTGAAGCTTGCCGCCGAACGTATCGAACGCCACCACGCCCGCCAGTTGCCGAAGGACGATATCTACGAGGACACGCTCGGCGTGGGGCTCGGTTCGCGCTGGACGGCGATCGACGCCGTCGGCCTCTACGTCCCGGGCGGCACCGCAAGCTATCCGAGCTCGGTCCTGATGAACGCCCTGCCGGCGAAAGTTGCCGGCGTCGAG
>DATGWU010000489.1:0-4710 GCA_035299345.1 Rhizobium sp. | reverse complement strand
GCCACAAGGGCTGGGGCGTCAGTGTGATCATCGGCGTCGCAGGTTCCGGTCAGGAGATCGCCACGCGCCCGTTCCAGCTCGTCACCGGCCGCGTCTGGAAGGGCACGGCCTTCGGCGGCGCCCGCGGCCGAACCGACGTTCCGAAGATCGTCGACTGGTACATGTCGGGCAAGATCGAGATCGACCCGATGATCACCCACACCATGCCGCTCGAGGACATCAACAAGGGCTTCGAGCTGATGCACACGGGTGAATCCATCCGCAGCGTGGTGCTCTATTGAGCGCTCAACGCGCCTATGACGTGGACGTGCGGAGGCTCGACGAGCTCTCCGCCGTTGCGCTCTACGAACTCCTGAAGCTGCGCGTCGACGTCTTCGTCGTCGAGCAGGCCTGTGCCTATCCGGAACTCGACGGCAACGACGCGGATTGCCTGCATCTGCGGCTCATGGACGGCAGTGACCTGATCGCCTGCGCGCGACTTTGGCGACCGACGCCCACCCACCTGCCCCGTATCGGGCGCGTCGCGGTATCACCCGCCCATCGCGGCAAGCGGCTCGGTGAAGCACTGATGCGCGAGGCGATCGCCGCCTGCGAGAGGACATATCCCGGCGAGGCCATCGAGATATCGGCGCAGAGCCACCTGCAGAGATTCTATGGGAGCTTCGGCTTCGTTCCGATTTCCGAAGAGTATCTCGAAGACGGCATCCCGCATGTCGACATGGTGCGAAGAGGCTAGCTGCGGTTGCGAGAAGGTTTTCTGGTCCTGCCGCGGCCGATCTGATAGGTTCACCAAGGACCTGTGGAGTATTTTCATGCAGCCATCACGGATTTCACTGAACGAGAAGCAGCACGCGTTGATCGAGCGCCTGATCCGGTCAGGCCGTTTCACCGGACCCAACGACGTTGTCACACGCGGTCTCGAACTGCTCGCTGAACACGAGGCTGAGGCGGACGCATTCATCTCCGAGCTCGAACGGGAAGTCGACGCCGGACTGGCGAGCGGAGCGCCTGAAGCCATGGAGAGCGCCGAGGCGATGCTGGCGACGTTTCGGCGGCAAAGGTAAGTCATCTTGGGCCGGATCCTGCGCCGCCCGCTCTTCGTCGACGACGTTCGCTCCGTCTGGACCTTCATAGCGGCAGATAGCCATGAAGAGGCGGACAAGTTTGTAAAGGCACTTGAGCAGCGCTACACGATGCTTGCGTCAAACCCGCCGCTCGGCACGAGGCGCTTTCCAAACCATCCGAACACGAGGCCTTTTCCATTCCGCCGCTACCTGATCATCTACCAGCCGCTCTCTGAGGGCGACGGGATAGAACTCATCCGTCTCCTGCATGCAGCAAGAGATTATCGAAGATTTTTTGACGACTGATCATGCCCGAAATCTATGTCGATGCCGATGCGTGCCCCGTGAAGGCGGAAATTCTGAAGGTCGCGGAGCGTCACGCGCTGCCGGTGACCTTCGTCGCCAACTCGGGTCTGCGCCCGTCCCGCGATCCGATGGTGAAGAACGTCATTGTCTCCGGTGCCTTCGATGCCGCCGACGACTGGATCGCCGAGCGCGCCGGCTCCGGCGATGTCGTGGTGACGGCGGACGTGCCGCTCGCCGGGCGCTGTGTCGCCGCCGGCGCGCTGGTCACCGGGCCGACCGGGCGGGTCTTCGACACGGCCAATATCGGCATGGCGACGGCGATGCGCAATCTCGGGGCGCATCTCAGGGAGACCGGCGAGAGCAGGGGCTACAATGCTTCCTTCACACCGCGTGACCGGTCGCAATTCCTCGAAACCTTTGACAGGCTTTGCCGTCGCGTGAAAAAGTGACGGCCGGGCACGGAGACCTGCAGCCACAGGCACCGCTTCCACGCGGTCGCAGGCTTGCCGCAAGCGGACGAAAACGGAACGAGACCAGCATGCCGCAATTTTCCGAACGCCTGATCGGGCATCGACACGGCCCCTTTCTGGGCGCGCTCGTCTTCGCACTCGTGGCTGGACTGGTCGCCGTGCTGTTTGCACCGCAGCTAGCTCTCGAGCTCGTGCCGATCGCCTTCTTCGTTGGCTACCTTATACTGATGTGGCTGCGGCTGCCGCGGCTGACCGCCATCTTCCTCAAGCGACACGCCGAAACCGCCGACGAACCGGCCTGGGTAATCCTGACGGTCACGCTCGCCGCCGTCGTCGTTTCGGTGGTCTCGCTCTTCTTCGTGCTGAACGGTGCGGAAGGCCGCGCGCTCAAACTCGTCCTCGCCTTCGGCGCCGTCGTCTCCGGCTGGTTCACGATCCACACGATGGCCGCGATACACTATGCCCACGCCTACTGGCGGCCCCAGACGGTATTGCCCCACGAAAGCGGCCTCCACAGGGGCGGCCTCGACTTTCCCGGCACGACCGATCCAGGCGGTTATGACTTTCTCTATTTCTCCTTCGTCATCGGGATGACCGCCCAGACCTCGGATACCGCCGTGACCACGACCGCCATGCGCAAGCTGAACCTGCTGCATGCCGTCGTCTCCTATTTCTTCAACACGGTCCTGCTGGCCGCCGCGGTAAACGCCGCAGTGTCGCTCGCCGGCTGAACCAGCAAAAGGAACAACGATACGATGAAGATCCTGTCGCAGAACACCGCCTTCGGCGGCATGCAGGGCGTGTTCGCCCACGATTCGGACGCCTGCAAATGCGAGATGACGTTTGCCGTCTTCGTGCCGCCGCAGGCCGTGCTCGAGCGCCGGCCGGTCCTCTGGTATCTGTCCGGGCTCACCTGCACCCACCAGAACGTGATGGAAAAAGGCGAGTATCGCCGCATGGCCGCCGAGCTCGGGCTGGTCGTCGTCTGCCCGGACACGAGCCCGCGCGGCAACGACGTGCCGGACGAACTCACCAACTGGAAGATGGGCAAGGGTGCGGGCATGTATCTCGACGCCACGGAAGCACCGTGGGCCGAGAACTACCGGATGTATACCTACGTCACCGAAGAACTGCCCGCGCTGGTCGCCGAGCATTTCCGCGTCGACATGGACCGGCAGGGCATCTTCGGCCATTCGATGGGCGGCCACGGCGCCATGACGATCGCGCTGAAGAACCCCGAACGCTTCAAGAGCTGCTCCGCCTTCGCGCCGATCGTCGAACCGTCGACGGCCGACTGGACGGTCGATGCCTTCGAGAAATATCTCGGCCCCGACAAGGCGAAGTGGCGCGAGTACGACGCCTGCGCGCTGGTCGCCGACGGTGCCCGCTTCCCGGAATTCCTGATCGACCAGGGCAGCGCCGACAGCTTCCTGGAAAACGGTCTGCGCCCGTGGCTCTTCGAGGATGCGATCAAGGACACCGAGATCGGGCTCCGGCTGCGCATGCACGAGCGCTACGACCACTCCTACTACTTCATCTCGACTTTCATGGACGACCACCTGCGCTGGCACGCAGAGCGGCTCGGCTAACTTGCCTCCGTCAGCGAGTTCAACCAGCTAACGCGGGAGCAGAAGCCGTGACGAGTGCAAACCGACTGCTGATCTTCGCCATCATCCTTGCCGGTGTCGCGCAGGTGCTGCCGGTCATGGAGATCAAATCGACTTGGATTGGTTCGCTACTGGTCACGACAAACGTGCTGATTTGTCTTTTGGGCTATCGCACCGGCCGATACCGGCTCTTCTGGCTAGTCTGGGGCTTGGCAACGCTGCTTGCTTTCCTGGCCTTTGGCCTGAGCAATCCGCTGTCCTTCGTAACCGTCGGCCTGATCATCGTGCTCGGCAACTAGTCGCGGCCAAGTCCCATCTTGACCGTCACGTCCGGCAGTAGACGAACCGGCTGAAATCGGCCGGCTCCGCCCGCCCGCTGGTGTCGAAGGCAAACATGCCGGCGAAGGCTCCGGTGAAGGAACCGTGCTCGCCGCGGCCGCCCTCGTCGGAGACGACGCCGGCATCGAGCACCGGGCCGACCGGCTTCCAGTCGACGGCACCGGCAGGCCGCCAGAAGAACTGCAGCTCGTTGTCGCGGATTTCCATCGCGAGGTCGAGCGGGCCTTCAGGGACGGCAATCCCGCTGTCCAGCGGAAAACTCAGCCGGCCGTTCGGATAATCGCCGGCGCAGCTCAGGATCGTAATGACCCGTCCACGCTTCTCGTGCAGCGTCACGCCGAGCGCATGGAACTTGTAGCGGTTGTAGTAGTGAGTGAGGCCCGCGACCTGCTGGTAGGTGTCGGGTGAGAATTCAAGCGATGTCTCGGCGCGGAAGCGGTGATGCTCCTGCCGCCGCGCGACCAGCGACTGCTCGAACCAGGAACCGATGCTTTCCCGTCCGAAGAGGCGCAGGAAGCCCGGCCGGGCGGAGAGGCTGAAGAGTCGCTCCGGCACAGGCGAGCGCAGCCACTGGAACTCGACCGGCAGCTCCGGCCCGTCGAAATCATGCGCAATGACGGTCGGGACTTCGTGGCGAGCGGCATCGCCGCCCGGCGCCGACACTTCCACCGAGGGGACCGGGCCGCCGTCTTCGAGATAGAGCCAGCCGTCGTCACGCCAGACGCATTTCTGGATCGCCGTCTCGCGGCCCAGCGTGCAGCGACGCTTCGGCGGCAGCGGCCGGCCGCAGAGATGGGTGTGATAGGGTGTTCCGTCCGGCGTCTCGACATATTGCCCGTGGCCGGCGCGCTGCAACACCGCCTCCGGATGATCCTTGGAGGTGATGAGGTGAATGTTCGGATGGAACTCGTAAGGGCCGTCGAT
>DATGWU010000488.1:0-18145 GCA_035299345.1 Rhizobium sp. | reverse complement strand
GGCCGCCTGCGGGGTCTTGGCGCCCGAGGAGGCGTCGCCGATGTTCTGCCACCAGAGCTGAGCCAGCTTCGGATAGTCAGGCACGTTGGTGCCGGTCGGCGACCACTGCAGGCGCGCCGGCGAGCGATAGAACTCGATCAGGCCGCCGAGTTTCGGCGCACGATCGGTGAACGACTGATGGTCGAGGGTCGACTGACGGATGAAGGTCAGGCCGACATGGCTCTTCTTCACGTCGACTGTCTTCGAGGTGACGAACTGCGCGTAGAGCCATGCGGCCTTGGCGCGATCGTCCGGCGTCGACTTCATGAGTGTCCACGAGCCTGCGTCCTGATAGCCGAGCTTCATTCCGTCCTTCCAGTAGACGCCGTGTGGCGAGGGAGCAAAGCGCCACTTCGGCGTGCCGTCTTCGTTCACGACGGGCAGACCTTCCTTGACGAAATCAGCCGTGAACGCCGTGTAGGTGAACATCTGCTGGGCGATTTCACCCTGGGACGGAACCGGACCGGATTCGGAGAAGGTCATGCCGTTGGCGGCCGCCGGCGCGTAGGCCTTCATCCAATCGAGATATTTCTGGATCGAGTAAACAGCGGCGGGGCCGTTAGTGTCACCACCGCGAGCAACGCAGGAGCCGACCGGACGCGAGTTCTCGTCGACCTTGATACCCCATTCGTCGACGGGCTTGCCATTCGGAATGCCGCGATCGCCGTTCCCGGCCATGGAGAGCCATGCATCGGTAAAGCGCCAGCCGAGGGACGGGTCCTTCTTGCCGTAGTCCATGTGACCATAGACTTTCTTGCCGTCGATCTCGCGACCGGTGAAGAACTCGGCGATATCTTCGTAAGCCGACCAGTTGACCGGCACACCGAGGTCGTAACCGTACTTGGCCTTGAAGTCCGCCTTGTTCTTTTCGTCGTTGAACCAGTCGTAGCGGAACCAGTAAAGGTTTGCGAACTGCTGGTCGGGCAACTGGTAGAGTTTGCCGTCCGGCGCCGTCGTGAACGACTTGCCGATGAAGTCGTCGATATCGAGATTGGGGTTGGTGACGTCCTTGCCTTCATTGGCCATGAAGTCGGTCAGCGCGCGGGCCTGCTGATAGCGCCAATGGGTACCGATCAGGTCCGAGTCGTTGATGTAGGCGTCGTAGATGTTCTCGCCGGACTGCATCTGCGTCTGCAGTTTCTCCACGACGTCGCCCTCGCCGATCAGGTCGTGGGTGATCTTGATACCGGTGATGGCGGTGAAGGCGGGTGCGAGCACCTTGGATTCGTATTCATGCGTGGTGATGGTCTCCGACACCACCTTGATATCCATGCCGGCGAAAGGCTTCGCCGCATCGACGAACCACTGCATTTCCTTTTCCTGGTCGGCGCGCGAGAGCGTCGATAGATCCCCCACCTCCTTGTCCAGGAACTGCTTTGCCTCGTCCATACCGGCGAAGGCGGTGCCGGTCAGTGCCAGCAGCATGGCTGCCGTAGTCGTCAAGAGATGCCGTCGCATTGTATCCTCCCAGGGTTTTGCGATTGCAGATGCGAGTACCGGGCGCGGTGCGTGCGCCCATTTTCTGCCCTAGACGAAGCGGAAGACGCCGATTGCGTAGACCACTGACAGGGCGAGAGCCCACCACAGGTTCGAACCGAGAAGCCCGAGCCAAGCGAGATGGATGAATGCCGAACCGAGCAGCGAGACGAACAGCCGGTCGCCGCGGGTCGTTTCGAAGCGCAGCACGCCGACCCGCGGATTTCCGCCGGGCGCGGCATATTCCCAGACTGCCATCAGAGCGATCAACAGTCCGATGGTGAGAAAGAACAGCGCCCCCGGAAACGACCAGGCCATCCAGCCGCCCGGTACCAGTGGAGCGACCCAGTCAATCACACCATCCTTCGCGGGCAGCATGGAATAGAGCGCCAGCACGGCTCCGACATAGACGAGAAAGACCAGACCGAGCGGAAGCGGCCATCGTCGTGCAGTATTCATCAGACCCTCCCCAGGGCGAAGCCCTTGGCGATGTAGTTGCGGACGAAATAGATGACCAGTGCGCCGGGAATGATGGTCAGGACGCCTGCTGCAGCGAGCACGCCCCAGTCCATCCCCGATGCTGACACCGTGCGAGTCATGGTCGCGGCGATCGGCTTGGCGTTGGTGGTGGTCAAAGTGCGGGCGATCAACAGTTCGACCCACGAAAACATGAAGCAGAAGAAGGCTGCGACGCCGATGCCGGAAGCGACCAGTGGCATGAAGATCTTCACGAAGAATCGTGGGAAGGAATAGCCGTCGATATAAGCGGTCTCGTCGATTTCCTTCGGTACGCCCGACATGAAACCTTCGAGAATCCAGACCGCCAGCGGCACGTTGAACAGGCAGTGGGCGATTGCGACCGCAATATGGGTATCGATCAGGCCGAATGCCGAATAAAGCTGGAAGAAGGGCAGCGCGAACACGGCCGGCGGCGCCATGCGGTTGGTCAGCAGCCAGAAGAACAGATGCTTGTCGCCGAGAAAGCGGTAGCGTGAGAAGGCGTATGCCGCTGGCAGCGCGACCGTCACCGAGATTGCCGTGTTCAGCACGACGTAGATGATCGAGTTGATATAGCCGCGGTACCAGGAGGGGTCGGTAAAGATCACCGTGTAGTTTCGAAGGGTCGGATTCTCCGGCCACAACGAGAAGGCGCCAATGATTTCCGCATTCTCCTTGAAGCTCATATTGACCAGCCAGTAGATCGGCAGCAGCAGGAAGACGATGTAGAACGTCGGGATGATCCAGGAGAAGCCGGCTCGGGAATTTGCAGTGCTCATGATCTCGTCTCCACCCTAGTTCTGCGCGTCGTGACTGGTCATGACCGTGTAGAAGATCCATGACAGCAGCAGGATGATCAGGAAGTAGATGATCGACATCGCCGCAGCCGGGCCGAGGTCGAACTGACCGACCGCCATCTTGACGAGGTCGATCGATAGGAAGGTCGTGGAGTTGCCGGGGCCTCCGCCGGTGACGACGAACGGTTCCGTATAGATCATGAAGCTGTCCATAAAACGTAGCAGCACGGCAATCAGCAGGACGCGTTTCATCTTCGGAAGCTGGATGTAGCGGAAAACGGACCAGCGCGAGGCGCCGTCGATCTTGGCCGCCTGGTAGTATGCATCCGGGATCGAGACGAGGCCGGCATAGCAAAGAAGCACGACCAGGCTCGTCCAGTGCCAGACATCCATCACGATGACGGTGATCCAGGCGTCGGTCGGATCTTGCACGTAGTTATAGTCGAGGCCGACGGCTTCGAGGGAGCGGCCGAGAAGTCCGATGTCGACACGGCCGAAGACCTGCCAGATCGTACCGACGACGTTCCACGGAATGAGGAGCGGAAGGGCCATCAGGACGAGGCATACCGGCACGCCGAGGCCGGATTTCGGCATGTTGAGAGCAATGAAGATCCCGAGCGGGATTTCGATAGCCAGAATGACGAACGAGAAGATCAGATTCCGCAGCAGCGCATCCCAGAAGCGGTCGGAATGCAAGATTTCCAGGAACCAGTCGGTACCGGCCCAGAAGAATTCGTTGTTCCCGAACGTATCCTGTACCGAGTAGTTGACCACGGTCATCAGCGGAATGACGGCGGAGAAGGCGACCAGCACAAGCACCGGCAGAACCAGGAACCAGGCTTTGTTGTTCCACGTCTTCTGCATTGTTCAGCCCCCCATGCCGATGCGCCAGGAATCGGCGTACATGTTTATCTTCGTGGGCTCGAAGGTGACGCGCGCTTCCGCCGGTATCTCGCTGTCCTCCGGAACGACGATCGCCACCGAATGGCCTTCGAACCGGGCACGAACGATCTTCTGACGTCCTATATCCTCGACCTTGACGATGTTGACTGGCATGCCTTCGCGCCCAAGGCGCACGAACTCCGGACGAATGCCGAGTTCGACCTTGTTGGCCGAGCCGACGTTCGGAGCGGCAGCAAGCGTGATCGTCTGATCGCCGACGGTGACCGTATTGCCCACTACCTTCGCTGGTAGCAAATTCATGCCGGGGGAGCCGATGAAGTAGCCGACGAAGGTGTGGCTCGGCCGTTCGAACAGCTCGACAGGTGTTCCGATCTGGACGATTTCGCCTTCATACATGACGACGACCTTGTCCGCGAAGGTGAGAGCCTCCGTCTGGTCGTGCGTCACATAGACCATGGTGAAGCCGAACTGCTTGTGGAGGCGCTTCAGCTGCGAGCGCAAGACCCATTTCATATGCGGATCGATGACGGTCAGCGGCTCGTCGAAGAGAATGGCGTTGACGTCGTTGCGTACAAGGCCGCGCCCGAGGGAGATTTTTTGCTTCTGGTCGGCGGTAAGGCCGCGCGCCGTTCGCTTGGCCCAACCCGTCAGGTCAATCATCTCGAGTATCTCGCGGACGCGACTGTCGACTTCGGCTTCGGGTACGTGCCGGTTGCGGAGCGGGAAGGCGAGATTGTCGTAAACAGTCATCGTGTCGTAGATGACGGGGAACTGGAAGACCTGCGCGATGTTGCGGCGCTGCGTCGAAAGATTGGTGACGTCGAGCCCATCGAAAAGAATGCGCCCTTCGGATGGCCTCAGAAGCCCGGAGATGATGTTCAGCAACGTCGTCTTGCCGCAACCAGAAGGGCCGAGCAGAGCGTAGGCGCCGCCGTCGTTCCATTCGTGATGCACTTCCTTTAGTGCGTAATCCTTTTCGGACTTCGGTGTCTGGCCGTAAGCATGGCGGATATGCTCAAGAGAGATCTTTGCCATATGCGCTCTCCTCAGGCTGCCGTGCCGGCTTGGCCGATGGCCTTGCCGTCTGGCGCAAAGGCCATCAGGTGGCGGGTGTCGAGATGGAGCTCGACGGGCTGATCGGGATCGATGTCATAGATGCCGTGCATTAGTGCGACCCATCTGGCGCCCATGAAGCCGACATGGATGAAGCTCTCGGAGCCGGCGATTTCGGAAATATGCGTCCGGGCGGAAAGGGGCACCGCCAGGGGCGATGCCTTGAGCGAAAGTTGATGCGGCTGGAAGGCGATAGTCACGGGACCGTCGGTGATCGCGGAGAGATGCGCCGGAACCGGGAATGCCTCGGCATCATTGACGCGGAACATGCCCCCGGACTTCATAACCGCAAGCGTATTGAGCGGCGGATCGGCGAAGGTTCGGGCCGTGACGAGGTCATGCGGCTTACGATAGACGTCTATGGTGCGGCCGAACTGGGTAATGCGACCTTCGCTGAGGGTGACCGTGTTCCCGCCGAGGAGCAAGGCCTCCGAAGGCTCCGTGGTTGCGTATACGAAAATCGCACCCGATTCGGCAAAGATGCGCGGAAGCTCTTCGCGAAGTTCCTCACGCAGCTTGTAATCCAGGTTGGCAAGCGGCTCGTCGAGAAGAACGAGACTGGCGTTCTTGACGATCGCACGCGCGAGCGCTGTGCGTTGCTGCTGCCCGCCGGAAAGATTGAGGGGCGTGCGCTCGAGATAGGGCGTAAGCTTCAAGAGCTCGGCCGCGCGCCGCACTTCACGGTCGACTGTTGCAGCATCATTGCCGGCAATGCGCATTGGCGAGGCAATGTTCTCATAGACGGTGAGCGCAGGATAGTTGATGAACTGCTGGTACACCATTGCGACGTTGCGGTTCTGCACGCGTACGCCGGTCACGTCGGCGCCGTCGAAGAAGATCGCGCCGCTCGTCGGTTTGTCCAGACCTGCCATCAGGCGCATCAATGACGTCTTGCCCGAGAGCGTCGGCCCTAGAAGGACATTCAGCGTACCCCGTTCAAGAACAAGGTCGGTCGGGTGGATGTGGACTTCTCCGCCCACTATCTTCGCGGCATTCCGCAATTCGAGCATTACGGTTCCCGTGCCTCCTCATCGACGGGACCACATGCGCTGCTATCCGGCCAATTGTGCCGGAACGGCAGCCATGTACTCCTCCAAATTCTTTGCTTCTTCCTGCGAGAGCCTAAGCCCCAGCTTCGTCCTCCGCCACAACACATCCTCGGATGTCCGGGCCCATTCCTGTATCATTAGCCAGCGGACCTCGCACTCGTAGAGGTCATGGCCGAAGTGACGACCGAGATCTGCCAACGTCGACGTGCTGCCGAGCAGATCGTGTGCACGGGTACCGTAGGACCGGACGAGCCGTTCCGCGTGACGCCCGCTGAGGAACGAATAACGTTCCCTGAGCTTGCGTACCTCCGCAGCGTAGCCTGTCGGCGGAAAGTTGCCGCCGGGAAGGTGGCTGTCAGCCGTCCACGAGGTTCCCTTGACGCCGATCTTTTCGCCGATCTTTTCCACAGCGTGCTCCGCCAGCCGGCGGTAAGTCGTAAGCTTGCCGCCGAAGACGTTGAGCAGCGGAGCTTCGCCCGCACTCCCTTCGGTCTTCAGCACGTAGTCCCGGGTCGCTTCCTGCGCCTTGCTTGCACCGTCGTCATAAAGCGGACGAACCGCCGAATATGTCCAGACGATATCTTCGCTACGGACCGGCTCGGCAAAATATTCGCTCGCCGCTGAACACAGGTAATTGACTTCTTCCGGCGTTATCTTCACGTCGCGCGGATCGTCGGTATAGTCATGGTCGGTCGTACCGATCAGTGTGAAATCGCGTTCGTAAGGGATCGCGAAGATAATGCGATTGTCGGGATTCTGGAAGAAATAGGCACGCGGGTCGTCGAACTTCTTCCTGACTACGATGTGGCTCCCCTGAACAAGACGGACGTTGTGCACGCCACTGTTCGCCATCGCCTCTGACAGAACCTTGTCGACCCACGGACCGGTCGCATTGACGAGCATGCGGGCCCTGACGGTGTTTATCGCGCCGGTCTCCCGATCTTCGATCTCAATCGCCCAGCAATCCGCTTCCCGGCGGGCGGAGACGACGCGGGAACGGCTGAAAATGCGGGCGCCACGATCGGCAGCGTCACGGGCGTTGAGAACGACCATCCGGGCGTCGTCCACCCAGCCGTCGGAATACTCAAATGCCTTGCCAAACAGTGGCTTCAGGGGCTTGCCGGCAGGGTCCCGTCGCAGATCGAGCGTCGTTGTTGCGGGCAGGAGCTTCCGTCCGCCGAGGTGGTCGTAGATGAAAAGGCCGAGCCGGATCAGCCAGGCCGGACGGATGCCGCCTTTCTGAAAGGGGAGCACGAAGCGCAACGGCCAGATGATATGAGGTGCCATGGCCCAAAGGACCTCGCGCTCCATGAGCGCTTCCCGGACCAAGCGGAATTCATAGTATTCGAGGTAACGCAGTCCGCCATGGATCAGCTTCGTCGAGCCGGAGGAGGTGCCCGACGCAAAATCGTTCATCTCCGCCAGCGCAACCGAGTATCCTCGCCCGGCTGCGTCGCGCGCTATTCCGCATCCGTTGATGCCGCCGCCGATGACGAAGATGTCGTAAAGCCCTTGGATCACCATTTTCCCCGAATTTTGCGCATTGCACAAATTATGCGCAATTGCGAAAACGCAAGATAATTAAATTGAAAATAAATCGAATGTCAAACGAAAGTTTTCCGCGCTTCTTTCAGGTGTCAGCCGAACTGGGCGCTTCGATCAACTCGACGTCGTTCTCTACGCAAATACGTCGAATGGATTCGAGGGGGCAATGGTCGGTTATGAAGGTATTGACCTGTGAGAGGTGGCCGATACGGACGGGTGCGGTCCGTTCGAACTTCGTCGAGTCCGCCACCAGAATGACGTGCCTTGCATTGGCGATGATTGCCTGTGCGACTTTCACTTCGCGAAAATCATAGTCCAGAAGAGCGCCGTCGGCATCGATGGCCGAGGCTCCGATCACCGCGTAGTCGACCTTGAACTGTCGGATGAAATCGACAGCCGCCTCGCCGACGATACCGCCGTCGGAAGCGCGGACGACACCACCGACAATGACCACCTCGATTGCCGGAAGAAGCCGCAATTTGTTGGCTACATTGATATTATTGGTGATAACCATCAATTCCTGATGGCCTGCGAGAGCCTCTCCCACGGCCTCCGTCGTCGTTCCGATATTGATGAACAGCGAGGCGTTGTTGGAGATGAGCTTTGCGGCCGCGACGCCGATCGCCTGTTTCTCCTGCGCGGCGATCTGCCGGCGGGCCTCGTACTTCATGTTTACGGTCCCGGAGGGAAGCGTCGCTCCGCCGTGGATACGTGACAGGACACGCGCGTCGCAGAGGTCGTTCAGGTCTTTTCGGATCGTCTGCGGCGTTACGGAAAAACGTAATGCCAGTTCCTCGACGAGCACACGCCCATTGGCCTTTGCGAGCTCTACGATCTCGGCCTGTCGCCCGGTGAGGTACATTTCGCTTGCCTTTCGTTTCTTTCGTGAAGCACGGCAGATACGAAAATGCACTTATGTCGGTCCGAGCGCAACCGGGTTTCTGGTGCCTCGGGGCTTGTTCTCGCTTTCTCGAAGCGGTGTTGCCGGCATCAGCAGATTAGATCGAGAAGTGTTTCAAGGCGGTCGGCATCGCGCGGCAGCTTGTCGGTGCGCAGTCGCGCGATACGCGGGAATCGCATCGCGACGCCCGATTTATGCCGTGTCGAACGATTGATCCCCTCGAAGGCAACCTCGACGACGAAGCCGTGGTCCGGCTCGGCACGCAGTGCACGCACGGGTCCGAAGCGGTCGACCGTGTTATGCCGGACATAACGGTCGAGAGTCTCGAGCTCGGCGTCGGTGAAGCCGAAATAGGCTTTTCCCACCGGGACCAGCATGTCCCCGTCCTCGCCTGCCGTCCACACACCAAACGTAAAGTCCGAATAGTAGCTGGAGCGTTTGCCGTGGCCCCTTTGTGCATACATCAGGACGGCATCCACATTCAGCGGCTCGCGTTTCCATTTGAACCATGGACCTTTGGCCCGGCCCGCTTGATAGCTGCTGTCACGTCGCTTGAGCATGACGCCCTCGATGACAGGATTCGGAGGACTGCGTCGGAGCGTTTCGAGCTCTTCCCAGCTGGAGAACGGCACAAGCGGCGAAAGGTCGAAACGCTCCTCCGGTGATTGTTCGATCAGGCGCGTCAGTCGCTCGCGCCGGGCGACGAACGCCTCCCCACGCACGTCTTCCTGCCCTTCGAACAGTATGTCGTAAGCGCGCACGAAGGCGGGATACTCCTGTAGCAGACGGGACGATACGCTCTTGCGATTCAGCCGCTGCTGAAGATCGGAGAACGTCCTCGTCGGCTCACCGGAACGAGACGTGCCGCCCACCAGCAGCTCGCCGTCGACGACTCCTTCGAAGACGGTCGCATCGACCACCTCCGGAAAGGCGGCCGATATGTCGTCGCCGGAACG
Organism: Rhizobium sp.; assembly: GCA_035299345.1. Taxonomy (GTDB): domain Bacteria; phylum Pseudomonadota; class Alphaproteobacteria; order Rhizobiales; family Rhizobiaceae; genus Allorhizobium. The sequence goes on along the minus strand of DATGWU010000488.1, from coordinate 8,868 downwards.
GGAATAGAGCCTTCTCTGCCCTCCGAAATGCGAAAGCTGGACGCGAATTCCGTCCCATTTCCATTCGGCTGCAAAATCGGAAGGGTCGAGCGTGTCGAGGTCACCTTCCCCGACCGGATTTGCGAGCATAACCGAATGAAAGATGGCGGGCGTCGCCAGCACCGGTCGTTCCTGCCGGCCTTCGAGCCATGCAAACAGGCTTTCATAGGGTGGCGCCAATCCATGCCAGAGCGTCTCGATCTCGGCGACATCCTTACCTGCCATGTCGGCCAGCGCCTGCTTCGCCAGTCTCGCGGAGACGCCGATTCGCAGGCCACCGGTGACGAGTTTCAGGAAGGCGAACCTGCTGGAGGTATCCAGACGGTCCAACAAATCGCGGACCGCCTTTCGTACCTCCGTCCGGCCGAGCGATCGCATGAGCCGCACGACCTCGCCCAGCCTTGGCCGGGGTCTCTCCTCGGGGTCGCCGTCCCACACCAGCGCGATCGTTTCCGCAAGGTCGCCAACGTAATCGTAAGAGTAGCGGAAGAGAGTCTCGTCCATTCGCTCGAGCACCAGACCCCGCAGCATCATCGGTTTCACGGCGTTGAGTTCCAGTGTTCCCGCGAGCGCGGCAAGGGCGTAACCGCGATCAGGATCCGGGCTCTTGCGAAAATAGTCGACGAGCAGCGTCAGTTTGGCGGTGCGGCCAGGTGTGAAGACGAGACGATCGAGCAGCTCGGCAAACGCTTTCATCGATCAGTCGCCTTCGTCTTCGTAGCCGACCATATGCAATGGCCGCGCGGCGATTCCCGCGAGCTCGCACCAGCGCACCAGTGCTTCCTCGCGGCCATGGGTCACCCAAACTTGGCTCGGCGCGATTTCTTGGAGCGTCGCGGTCAGTTCCCGCCAGTCGGCATGATCGGATACTACCAGAGGCAATTCCACGCCGCGCTGTTTGGCTCGTTGGCGGACCATCATCCAGCCTGACGCAAAGATCGCGAGTGGGTCGGAGAAGCGGCGCGCCCAGCGTTCGTTGAAGGATGACGGCGGACCGATCACCACCTCGCCGCGAAACGTCGCCGGATTCGTCGACTCTGCAGTCGCCGGTCGCAGATCGCCCAGCTCGACGCCTTCGCTTGAATAGTAGTCGCAGAGTTGCATCAGCGCGCCATGAATGAAGATCGGCCGTTGATAGCCTTCGGCCCGGAGGAGGGCGATGAGGCGCTGCGCCTTGCCGAGCGCATAGGCGCCGACCAGATGAGTACGGTCCGGGAACTGCTCAAGCGAGGTCAAAAGCCTGGCGATCTCGGCGTTCGGATCGGGGTGATTGAAGACCGGCAGGCCGAACGTTGCTTCCGTGATGAACACGTCGCAGCGAAGTGGTTCGAAGGGGGAGCAGGTCGGATCGGGACGGCGCTTGTAGTCACCGGACACCACGATGCGCATCCCGTGGTATTCGAGAGCGATCTGTGCCGAACCGAGAACGTGGCCGGCGGGATGGAAACCGACCCGGACGCCGTTGAGCTCGATCTCCTTGCCGATCTCGATGGGCTGCTCGCTGCCGCAGAAGCCAGGCCCATAGCGTAGCCGCATGATGTCAAGCGTCTGGCGCGTGGCGAGGACGGCACCATGTCCCGCTCGAGCGTGATCCGAATGGCCATGGGTGACCAAGGCGCGAGCGACCGGACGAACGGGGTCGACGTAAAAGTCGCCGATCGGGCTATATAGGCCTGCAGGGCTCGGGCAGAGGAGATCTTCCGGTTTCATCGCCTAACGTTAGATAGGACGTGAACCCCCGTAAGGCCAGTAGGATCTTTCTGCGTCAGCTTGCGGGCCGACCGGCATCAGGTTGTCGACCGCCAGCTCCTGATGGCATCGAGCCCCTGTCGGAGCAGTTCTTGCGCCGCCTCGGCTGCCTGCGCCTCGACATAGCAGCGCATCTCCGGCGCGTTCCCCGATGGGCGGAAATGGATCACGCGTCCGTCGTCGAGTGTAACGCGAAGCCCGTCGATGTCCGTCGACGATCGCACCTTGCCGATGGGAGCGAGGAAGTCTGAAAGTCCATCACTCGAATGCCGGAGATGTTTCATCAGTGAGGCGCTCCGCTCCACGGCGAAATTCTCGATCCTATCGCTGAGAGCAACGGGAAGGTTATAGCTGCTGGAAAGCTGCGACAGCGAGCATCCCTTCGCGACGGCCGACCCGAGAACAGCCAGCACCGGAAGGAAGCTGTCGCGAGTCGGCAACGCAGCGATACTTCGTCCCTCGATGTCGAAGGGGGAACCGAGCATCGTGCCGCCATTGGCCTCGAAACCGACCACACCCTTGTCGCCTCGTGCCAGGGCACCGTTCATCGCGGCAATCACGAAAGGAGAGCCGACGCGTGTCCGGATCACTTCGAATCCACCGATCGACTCGATACCGGAATTGGACGTAACCGGCGTCACGACGGTCGTTGCGTGAAGGTAACGTGCAGCAACAAGCCCGAGGAGGTCACCACGAACAGGGCGCCCGGCCTCATCCGCGACAAGCGGACGATCGCCGTCACCGTCGGTCGACACGATCGCGTCGAGCTTGTGTTCGGCAGACCATTTCCGCAGCAGGGCTTCCGTCTCGGCGGAGACCGCTTCGGTATCGACTGGGATGAAGGTTTCGGAACGTCCGAGCAAAACGACAGTGGCGCCGTACTTCTTGAAAACGCTCGTCATCATGTCGCGGGCGACGCTGCTGTGCTCGTAGACGCCGATCCGCAGGCCTTTGAGGAAATCTGCCGGCAGTATGGAGAGATTGCGGTCGACAAACAGTTCCGTCGCTTCGGCTTCCTGGTTTTCGCCAGTCCCTTTCTCGACGCTGTTGGCGGTCTGGTCATTCGCGAGCTCGGCCGCAAGGCGGGTGATGGTCGCTTCGTCGTCCTTGTCGATCTCGCCGTCCGGACGATAGAACTTGATGCCGTTGCGGTCGGCGGGAATGTGCGAGCCGGTGATCATGAGCCCCGCCGCGCCGATCTCTTGCGCGTAAAGGGCAAGCGCTGGCGTCGGTATCCAGCCGCAATCGACGGGTACAAGGCCAGCTCGTCGAATTGCCGCCATCACGGTCGCCGCGATCTCCGGGCTCGATTCGCGAAAGTCGCGGGCTACGACGACAACGCCGCCGTCTGGCAGATGGTTCGACACCATGAGGAACCGGGCAAAGGCCGTGGCATAGAGCGCCGACACGCTCCCCACGAGTTGCGTCGAAAGCCCGCGGAGCCCGCTCGTTCCGAATTTCACAGCCATGCCCGTCTGATCCTCCCGCCGTGGTCGCTTGGTCTCGTCGTCCTTATAGGTCGAGCAGCGAACGCGCTCAACTGCCTGCACGTTCCTGCAGCGGAACGAGGTGTGGCCCGTCCGACGAATGCAAAGGCTACGGGACGCTGAACTAGGCCGACAAAATGAAAAGAGCCCAGCGCGGGAGGAGGTGCGCTGGGCTCTTAAACTTGATCGGCAATTGGGAGGAGGAGGAGTATTGCCGATCCTATCTGACGACGCTGGGAGGAGGAGTGCGTCGCTTCGATGATTTGAAATATATCCGTACCGCTTTGGATGAACAGCGCAATTGCTGCAATGCAGCAGTGCGAAAGGTGCATGGCTGGCCAGGTTTGGGGAATCGCCAGCGTCACACTGTCCCGGAAAGACGCGATGTCGAACGAGGTATGTGGCTGAGCTGGGGAGAAAACGGGCAGAGGAGACGCGGTTTGTCTGTCAAGGATGCATGGCTGAATGATGTCTCCACCCGTATGCCACCGGCTTCTGCCGGCGTTTTTCATTTGCCACCTGCGACGATCAAGAGGATTGTGCCGGGCGAGCCACCGGCATCGAAATAGGTTCGGGAGTCCTTGCCGCATGAAGCCCAATGTCCTGCTTGTGACCGCCGACCAGTGGCGGGGCGACTGCCTTCCGGCTGTTGGACACCCGGTGGTGCGGACGCCGAATGTCGACCGACTGGCAGCGGAGGGTGTTCTGTTCCGGCGACACTACGCCGGCGCCGCTCCCTGTTCTCCGGCAAGGGCCTCCATCTACACCGGTCTCTACCAGATGAATCATCGTGTCTGCCGCAATGGTTCGCCGCTGGATGCCCGTTTCGACAATATTGCCCTGGCGGCAAGGCGTGCAGGTTACGATCCGACCCTCTTCGGCTACACCGACGTTTCACCGGATCCCAGGACGCTTCACCGGAATGATCCGCATCTGACGACATACGAGGGCGTGCTGCCGGGCTTTACGACTGGCCAGGTCCTGCTCGAGAACGAAAAGCATTGGCTCAGCTGGCTGCGGAGCAGGGGGCACAGGGCGGCCTTCACCCGCGACGTCCACCGAACAGGAAATGTGGAGAGCGGCACCGCAAACAATGAGGTGCCCGACTACAGCGCCGACGAGACGCAGACTGCATTCCTGACAGAGCGTTTCCTTCGGTGGATGGAGCAACAGGACGCGCCGTGGTTCGCACATGTGTCATTTCTTAGACCGCATCCACCCTTTTGCGTTCCGGCACCTTACAACACCATGTTTGCACCCGGCGACGGTCCGGCATACGCACGGGCCGGGGTGCGCGAAGACGAACAGGCGCTTCACCCGCTGCTGGCCTATGGTCACCGGTTTCTCGGAAAGTCGAGCTTCGTATACGGCGCTTCGGGAGCCGTCTCTGACTGGAACGAACGGGACTTCGACGTCATCCGGGCGGTGTATTTCGGCATGATCGCCGAGGTCGATGCCCAGCTCGGGAGGATATTTTCCGCCCTGCGTGAAAGTGGCCGCTGGGACGAAACGATCGTTATCTTCACCTCCGACCACGGCGAGATGATGGGCGACCACTGGCTTCTCGGAAAGGGTGGTTTCCATGATGGGAGTTATCACATTCCGCTCGTTATCCGTGATCCGGCGACAACCGCGGATGGGCGGCAGGTCGATGCTTTTACGTCCGCTGCCGATATCATGCCCACCCTGTGCGAACGCCTCGGCGTGGAGCCGCGCAATCATCAGGACGGGGCGTCGCTGCTGCCGTTTGTCGAGGGCTCGGAACCTTCCGGCTGGCGCGATGCCGCCTTCTGGGAGTTCGATTTCCGCGAGGTTGCTACAGGCGTGGCCGAGGACTATTTCGGCCTAGCCTCAAATCGCTGCAACCTTGCCGTCATTCGCGACGAGGCATTCAAGTACGTGCACTTCGCCGGACTTCCACCCGTGCTCTTCGATCTCGCAAAGGACCCCATGGAGCTTCGAAACCTCGCGGAAGAGCCCGATTATGCCGCTGTGCGGTTGCGCTATGCCGAGAAGCTTCTTGCCTTGCGTGCCGCCCATCTCGACCAGACGCTCGCCTATGTCGAGCTCACCGAAGAAGGTCCGGTCAGCCGCCCGACACGATCGCAGTCGTGACGTCACGAAACCGGTAGAGCGACAACGCGGTTTCGGCTATAGGCAGCCGAACGACAACCGCTCACGCTGGAGACATGGATGGCCCCGACGATCCGCTATCACGAAGGTGACATATCCGCAGCCGACGCCGGCCGCTACACGGGAGCGATCGCGATCGACACCGAAACGCTCGGACTTGTGCCGAGGCGCGACCGCCTTTGTGTCGTCCAGCTTTCGCCCGGCGACGGCACGGCGGACATTATTCGTATCGCGGCCGGTCAAACGGAGGCGCCGAACCTCATTGCCATGCTCGCCGATCAGGAACGACAGAAGATCTTTCACTTCGGCCGCTTCGACATCGCTGTTCTCTTCCACACCTTCGGCGTCACTACCACGCCGGTCTTTTGTACGAAGATCGCCTCGCGACTGTCGCGGACCTACACCGATCGACACGGACTGAAGGACAATCTCAAGGAAATGCTCGAGATCGATATTTCCAAGGCGCAGCAATCGTCCGACTGGGCGGCCGAAATGCTTTCGCCCGCGCAACTCGAATATGCCGCTTCGGATGTACTCTATCTCCACGCGCTGCGCGACAAGCTCACCGAACGTCTGATCCGCGACGGCCGGATGGAGCATGCCAAGGCCTGCTTTGAATTCCTGCCGACGCGCGCCAAACTTGACCTTCTCGGATGGGAAGAGACGGATATTTTCGCGCACAGCTGATTTGCGGTTCGCGAAAACCGCATCGCTAGCCGAACTCAACGGTGTGCCGGAGGCGCTGACGGTGGTCCGCTTTCATTCAGCGGGCCTGCTTGCGGCACCCAACCGGATCATAACCTCGCGCGGGATACCATAGCGCTTGATCGCATCGGTCTGGCTGCGAAAACCGCAGATTTCCCTCTGGACAAGGAATGACCAGACGACGTCTGCAGCCTCATTGAGGAGGCTCTCGCGCCCGCCGGCATTTTCCGTGTTGGGCGGGCACGCTCTGAGAGCCGCCAGCGCTTTCTCCACCTTCAATCCCGCACGGGCCAAAGCATCCGCCTTTTCAGACATCAGCTCATATTCGAGGGCACTGAGCGGTGTGTCGCCGCCTAGCGCCGACGTTGCAAGAGGGGGCGGACGCAGAGCCATACTTCCTCTCCTCGGTGGCCGTCCTTACGAAGAGTCGCCCGTAAAGCCGAATGATACAAGACCAATGGCTCCGATTCATGGCTAACACTTCGTTAACGGAAATTTCCTAAAATTCTATTGACCTGATGGATGCCTTGTTTGGGCACGAGACGCCCTTCACCTCGTGCAAAGCCATCCGCCCGATGAGCGGCGCGATACTTCTTGTTCCCGATGCTCCTGATGCGAGAAGAACGCCCATGTTGTCCGCCGTAACCGCGAAACACTCTTCCGTGGCCGATGCTCCGCTTCCGGGGAGTGGAAGAGAAGCAAGCCGAATGCTGATATCTAATTCCACCTCGGCGGAGCTCGTTACGGCGCCAATTTCCCGGAGGAGTTCGTCGCCCGAGGGACGACTGGCGATCCTTGTCCTTTCGGCTCAGGAGCGCGTTGCCGGCAACCTCGCCGGGCTCGCCGAACGACTGGGGGAAGAACTCGGCCTTTTTCGTGGGGAGAACGAGAGCAATGGCAGCTTTGTCGGCCGCCTTCTCCAGGCGATCGGCAGAGTGCCGAAGGAGGAACGGATCGCGCTGGGGAGGCAGCTCGCACAGCTGGTCAAGGGGCTTCGTTTGGAGACGGTCATTTCCCCTCTGCGCAACCCAGCAGGCCTTGAGGCTGCGAGAACTGCCATGGCCCTCGAGACGAGCGCAGGGAACGATCCCGATCCGGTGGTGGGACGTGTGGTCTCGTCGTACAGGCAGAATGGCGACCAAATATCCTTGTCCACTCGGCCGGCGCCAGCATCCGACCCGCACCAAGTGTCACCGCCGATCGCCGATTCGCCGGAAGGGTCAGGAGCCAAGATAGATAAGGCAGACGCGACGGCTCCTGCCAAGGCAATGCTCCAGCAGGGAGCGGAACCGGTGCGGGGAACCACGGCCGCTGCACCGTCGGCCGGGAACATCGAGGGCACGGCAACGCGCGAGGAACTGCCGGGCCGGGCGAGCGAATACGGGCCAGTCTTGTCCGATGGACCGCCGTCGAGAGCGCCATCGGCAGCTTCAACCCACCCGCAACTGTCGTTGCCGCAAACGGACGCCGAGCGAACGGAGGCCACGCACGGCCAGGAGCCCGGCGAGCGTTCCGTTTCCGACGATGGCAGTGTCCGTGACCGCTCGGTGCGACGCGACCACAGCGGGATGCGCACGACCGTGTCGGGAGCGCGATCGGCGATCGTCGAGGTCGAGGGCACATCTCCCGTCATGCGGCACAGGCCACCTGAAAGACCCTACACAGAAGGCAGGGATGGCGTTTTGCGTCCGGGCCTGAACACGAGGCTTTTCCCTCTGCCTGCAGGGCTGGAAGAGCTCTCCGACGCCCTCGACGTCGCACGCCTGCTCAGCCACTTGCCGGAGCATGAAGGACGGGCGGCGACTGGACACGCAGAAATGCCGAATCGCACGCCGATTGCGGCGGCCGAGCAGGATCATAAGGCGGCGACATCTGTGCCGGTGCCATCACTCAGTGAGGAAACCGGCGGGGATGAATCAAGAGAAGTCCGGTCGCAGTCGGTGTTGTCGGGCGACGTACCAGCACCGCCTCCGGGCTCGACGGAGGGGCGATTGCCCGCTGCAATGTTCCTGCGCGATAATCCTGCCTTCCCCTTCTTCGGCTACACCCTCTTCGAGGATGATACGGTCTCTTCGGGAGAGGAGACGAAACGCGGCCGGGGCGACGAGCAGGACGGGAACGACGACCGTCGAGGCGAGGACGGGTCGGAAGACCAGCCCGGTTCAGGGGAGACCAGCGGATCGGAGGGAAACGGTGAGAACGACGTCGATGAAGACATCGGCGACGAAGCAATTGCCGATCCGGCGTCAGCTCTCGGCAGCGAAACGGTACTGGCGCATTACCTCACCATGTCGACGCTGACCTGAAAGGGCGGCTTTCTACAATTCCGCAAAAGAAAACCCGCCGGTCTTTCGACCGGCGAGTATCGTGCTTGCTAAATCGCGAGCGCTTATTCGGCGTTGCCGCGGTTCTTGAGCGCGGCGCCCAGGATGTCGCCGAGCGAAGCGCCGGAGTCGGACGAACCGAACTGAGCGACGGCTTCCTTTTCTTCTGCGATCTCGAGAGCCTTGATCGACAGCATGACCTTGCGATCCTTCTTGGAGAAGTTGGTGACGCGGGCGTCGACAACCTGACCAACCGAGAAACGCTCCGGCCGCTGTTCGTCGCGGTCGCGGGAGAGATCGGCACGACGGATGAAGGAAGTGATGTCCTCGTGATTGACGAGCTTCACTTCGATGCCGCCATCGTTGATGCCGATGACTTCGCAGGAAACGACGGCGTTCTTGCGCAGGTCGCCGGAAGCGGCGGCTTCGCC
>DATGWU010000487.1:0-1709 GCA_035299345.1 Rhizobium sp. | reverse complement strand
ATCGCCGAGAACGCCGTTGCGGTGCTCGGTGCCGTTTCGCTTGTCGGCGCCGACGTGGATGCCGCGGCAGACGCCTTCGGCTCGCTTTCGGCCGTCAAGGGACGCGGCGAGCGGCATGTGCTGAAGGCGGGCAGCGGCAGCTTCACGCTGATTGACGAGAGCTACAACGCCAATCCGGCCTCGATGCGCGCGGCGATCGCCGTGCTCGCGGCGGCTCATCCCCGCGGCGACGGACGGCGGGTCGCCGTCATCGGCGACATGCTGGAGATGGGCGAGTTTTCAGCCAAGGTTCACGCCGAACTCGCCGGGCCGCTGCTTGCCGCCGGCATCGGGCATGTCTGGCTTGCCGGTCCGGAAATGGCGGCGCTTCGCGACGCGCTTCCGGAGAGCGTTCAGGTGGAATACCGCGAGACGACCGCGGAGCTTGCCGATTTCGTGGTGGCATCGGTCCGCCCCGGCGACGTGCTCATGGTCAAGTCTTCGCTGGGCACCGGTTTCGGCAAGATCGTCGCGGCCTTGCTTGACAATTATCAGACGGTCGCCGACATCGGGCGCCGCGATTAATTCTGGGGTTTCGGAAAGGGCTCTTATGCTGATCTGGCTTGTGGAACTGGAAGACCACCTGCAATTTTTCAATCTCTTCCGGTATATCACGTTCCGCACCGGTGCTGCCTTGTTCACCTCGGCACTGATCGTCTTCCTGTTCGGGCCGGCGATGATCGCTTCGCTCCGTATCCGCCAGGGCAGGGGCCAGCCGATCCGCGCCGACGGACCGCAGACCCATTTCAAGAAGGCGGGTACGCCGACGATGGGCGGGCTGATGATCCTCGCGGGCATCGTCGTCTCCTCGCTGCTCTGGGCCGATCTGTCGAGCGTCTATGTCGTCTCGACGCTGCTCGTCACGCTCGGCTTCGGCGCGATCGGCTTCTACGATGATTACCTGAAGGTGACGAAGCAGACGGAAAAGGGCTTTTCCGGCAAGGCGCGCCTCGGCATCGAATTCGTCATCGCCGGCATCGCCGTCTACTTCATGATGAACACGGCGCTGACCTCCGGCCCGCATGGTTCGACCCTCGGTTCGTCGGTCGCCTTTCCGTTCTTCAAGGACTTCCTGATCAATCTCGGCATCTTCTTCGTGCTTTTCGGCGGGTTCGTCATCGTCGCTGCTGGGAACGCGGTCAACCTGACGGACGGCCTCGACGGGCTGGCGATCGTGCCGGTGATGATCGCGGCGGCATCCTTCGGCATCATCGCCTATCTGACCGGTAACGCGGTCTTCTCGAACTATCTGCAGATCAATTTCGTGCCGGGTACCGGCGAGCTCGCCGTCGTCCTCGGCGCCGTCATCGGCGCCGGCCTCGGCTTCCTCTGGTTCAACGCCCCGCCGGCGGCGATCTTCATGGGCGACACCGGTTCACTTGCGCTCGGCGGCCTCATCGGAACCGTCGCCGTCGCCACCAAGCACGAGATCGTCATGGCGATCATCGGCGGCCTCTTCGTCGCCGAAACGCTGTCGGTCATCATCCAGGTCGGCTACTTCAAGATGACCGGCCGGCGCGTCTTCCTGATGGCGCCGATCCACCACCACTTCGAGAAACTCGGCTGGACCGAGAGCCAGGTCGTGATCCGCTTCTGGATCATCGCCGTCGGGCTCGCCATGCTCGGCCTCTCGACCCTCAAACTCCGGTGAGGGGGCGATGATCCCGGTC
>DATGWU010000486.1:0-1882 GCA_035299345.1 Rhizobium sp. | reverse complement strand
CGTAGAAGCCGGTGCCGACGGAGCGGATCAGGTCTTCCGGCGCAATACTGCCCGGCTCGAGCGCGAGATTGGTCGACGTCGGCGACACCGCCGTCCCGCCGCGCGAACCGCGTCCGTTGGTATGGAGGCCGAGTTCACGGGCGGCCGACGAAGACAAGAACCAGTGCTTCAGGACACCGTCCTCGATCATCACCAGCTTTTCGCCCTTCACGCCCTCGCCGTCGAAGGGCCGCGAGCCGGAGCCACGCACCTTCAGCGGATCGTCCGTGATGTTCAATCCCGACTTCAGCACCTCGGTTCCCATGCGATCGCGCAGGAAGGAGGTCTTGCGGGCGACCGCCGCGCCATTGATCGCACCGGCGATATGGCCGACGAAGCCGCGCGCCACGCGCGGGTCGAAGACGACGGTGACGTTCTGGCCGGTTTCGACCTGGCGGGGATCGAGACGGCGGACCGCCCGCTCGCCGGCCCGGCGCCCGATTTCGGCGGCGGGATCGAGATCGGCATGGAAGAGCCGGCTGTCGAAATCGTGGTCGCGCTCCATCCGCGAGCCCTCGCCGGCGATGACGCCCACGGAGCAGCCGAAGCGCGAGGACTGAAAACTGCCGGAAAAGCCGTGGGATGTGACGAGCACGAGCCCGCCCATGCCGGCCGAGGCACCCGCTCCGACCGAGTTGGAGACCCCCTCGACCGCAAGCGCCGCCTCTTCTGCCGCAAGGGCCGCGTCTCGCAGCTGGTCGCTCGAAACTTCGGTCGGATCGAAAAGGTCGAGGTCGGGATAGGAGCGCGCGAGGTCGGCCGCGTCGGCGAGACCGGCAAAGGGGTCTTCCGGCGACACTCTGGCCATGGCAACCGCCCGCTCCGCGAGCGCCTTCAGGTCGAAGCCGGGATTGGCCGAGACGCTCGCAACCTGCCTGCCGATGAAGACCCGCAGCGAGAAGTCGTCGCTTTCGGACGACTCCGTCGTCTCCACCTTGCCGAGGCGAACGCCGACCGACTTCGATCGCGAGCGGACGACGACCGCATCCGCAGTGTCAGCTCCCGCCTTCAGGGCGAGATCGACGAGCTGGCCGGCGCGGGAGAGGAGACTGGCGGAATCGATTTCAGAGGTCATGACTTGGCCTTTCATTAGGGCTCCATGTATTGTGCATTCCAGCAGGCATCAAGGGCCGCGGCACCGATTCCCGAGAGCCGTCACCATAAACAAAGAAGGAGAATGACAGCTTGACAACGGCACCGGACGCGCTCTTCACGGAAACCCTGCTTCTGCTCGGGGGCGCCGTCGTGGCGGCGCCGATTTCCCGCAAGCTCGGCCTCGGAACCGTGCTCGGCTATCTTGCCGCCGGTGTGGTCATCGGCCCGGTCCTTCACCTGCTGACGGGTGCGGGCGAGATTCTCGCCGTCGCCGAACTCGGCGTGGTGTTCCTGCTCTTCATCATCGGCCTCGAACTCAATCCCTCGCGGCTCTGGCGCATGCGCGCCGACATCTTCGGGCTCGGCACGGCGCAGGTGCTGCTGACGGGCCTCGCGCTCACGGGCGCCGCCGTCTTTTCCGGTCTCGTCGACTGGCGAGGCGGTCTCGTCGCGGGCTTCGGGCTCGCGCTCTCTTCGACCGCCTTCGCGCTGCAGCTTCTGAACGACGCCGGCGACATGAACACCCGCTACGGCCAACGTTCCTTCTCGATCCTGCTGCTGCAGGACCTCGCGATCGTCCCGCTGCTCGCCATGGTCTCGATCCTTTCGAGCGGTCATGAGGCGGCGAACGGCTCGGTGCTTGTCGATTCGATCGTCGCCGTGCTCGCCGTCATCGCCATGGTGATGGCCGGGCGCTACCTGCTGACGCCGCTCTTCCAGATCATCGCCCGCACCGGCGCGCGGGAGG
>DATGWU010000485.1:0-11563 GCA_035299345.1 Rhizobium sp. | reverse complement strand
CCGACACCCGGGAGCGAGAACACCGTCTCCACGACGACGGAGCCGGTGAGGACGGCGGCCGCGGTCGGTCCGAAATAGGAGATGACCGGCATCAGGGCGCCGCGCAACGCATGCACGACGATGATGCTGCGGTGGGGAAGGCCGTAGGCGCGCACGGTGCGGATGTGGTCGGCCCGCAGCATCTCGATCATCGATCCGCGGGTGAGGCGGGCGAAGATCCCGACCTGCGGCAGGGCAAGCGCGATCACCGGCAGAACGAGATTGTTGAACCCGCCGTCTCCCCAGCCGCCGGCCGGCGCAAGGCGCAGGATGACGGCGAAGACCAGCGAGAGAATGGGGGCGACGACGAAGCTCGGTACGGTGATGCCGATATTGGCGAAGCTCATGACGAGATGATCGAACGCCGAATTCTGCCGCACGGCGGCGAAGCTTCCGAGGATGATGCCGCCCGTGACGCCGACGGCGAGTGCCCAGGAGCCGAGGATCAGCGAGTACGGCAGGCTCTTGGCGATCAGTTCACCGACGGTGAAATCCCGGTAGACGAAGCTCGGTCCGAGGTCGCCGTGCAGGAGATTGCCGAGATAGTGGAGGTATTGCACCGGCAGGGGCTGATCGAGCAGAAAGGCCTTGTTGAGATTGGCGAGGACCTGCGGTTCGAGCGGTCGCTCCAGGTTGAACGGGCCGCCGGGCGCCAGGCGCATCATGAAGAAGGACAGGGTGATCACGATAAAGATCGTGGGTATCGACGACAGCAGTCGTCGCAGGATGAATGACAGCATAGCTCTCCCCTGAAATCCGGAAACAGCGGGACGAGCCGGAGGGTTCCTCCGGCCTACGCGCGAAAACGCGACGAGGCGGAATCCGGTCGTCCCGGATTCCGCCTGTCCTGCATGTGCTTTATTCGATGGAGAGGAACTTGGTCAGGTGCTCGTTGACGGCGTTCATCTCGAAGCCCTTCACCTTGCGGGAGACGAGCCAGGTCGAGGCGTGGACCATCAACGGTGCGTTTGCCTGTTCGTCCATGGCGATCTGTTCGGCGTCATGGAGGATCTGCATGCGCTTGGCCGGATCGCGTTCCGCGTAGGAGGCCTTCATCAGCTCGTCGAACTTCGCATTGGACCAATGGCTGTAATTGAAGCTCGTGTTGGTCGAGACCATCAGATTGAGGAAGTTCTCCGGGTCGGCATAGTCGGCCGACCAGCCGGCACGCGCCACGTCGAACGCGCCGCCTTCCTGCAGGTAGGCATAGTGCGACTTCACGTCGAGGTTCTGCAGCGTGACTTCCGCACCGACGGCCTTCCACATGTCAGCGACGGCGGTCGCGACCTTCTTGTGGTTTTCGTTGGTGTTGTAACGGATGTCGATCTTGAGCGGCTTGCCGCCCTCGCCATAACCGGCTTCCTTCAGCAGTTCCTTGGCCTTGTCTTCACGGTCGAGCTGATCCAGCGTGGCCCATTCGGGCGCGGCCGGGGTGTAACCTTCCATGCCCGGCGGAACGAAGGAATAGCCCGCGAGCTGGGCGCCGGAGAAGATCTTCTCCGCGAGGAAGTCGCGATCGACGGCCATCGACAGCGCCTGCCTGACCTTCACGTCGCTGAAGGGCTCGTGACGGGTGTCGAAGACGTAATAATAGGTGCCGAGGTCGGTGCTCGCCAGAACCTGGTCCTTGCCGAGCTTCTCTTCGAGGAACGTCTTCTGGTCCGTCTGGAAGTTATAGACGACGTCGAGCTCGCCGGCCTCGAACATGCGCTCCGTTGCCGACTGATCTTCGGAGGGGTTGTAGACCACCTTGTCGATCTTGACGTTGGCCGCATCCCAGTACTTGTCGTTCTTGACGGCGGTGATGTGGTCGTTCGGTACGTTTTCGGTCAGGCAATAGGCGCCGTTGCAGACCATGTTGCCGGCCTTCGTCCACTCCGCGCCGAATTTCTGAACGACGGCGGCGTTGACCGGCAGAGCCGCGTAGTGCGAGGCGAGCTGCAGGAAGTAGGGCGTCGGGCGTTCCAGGGTCACTTCCAGCGTTTTCGCGTCGACGGCCTTCACGCCGAGCGTGTCGACGGCGGCCTTGCCGGTGTTGATGGCTTCGGCATTCTTCACCGGATAGAGGATGTTGGCGTATTCGGCGGCTTCCTTCGGATCCTCCATGCGGCGCCAGGCGAAGACGAAATCGTCGGCAGTCACCGGATCGCCGTTCGACCACTTGGCATCTTCGCGGAGCTTGAAGGTGTAGACGGTGCCGTCATCCGAAATCGTCCAGCTCTCGGCGACGCCCGGAATGACCTCGCCCTTCGGATTGTAGATGGTCAGCCCCTCGAACATATCGCGGACGATGAAGCCTTCGATGTCGATGGAAATATGGGCCTGGTCGAGGGTCTGCGGTTCGCCGCCATTGCCGCGTCGGATGACCGTCTCGGCAGAAGCGAGGCTGGCGGTCATGGCAAGCAGTGTGCTGGAAAGCAGAACTGCCTTGAGGGTACGCCTGATTGAAGCGTTCATTGTTGTATCCCCTATTGTCTTGTCAGTTGATCCGCCCTGAGGAGCCGTTTTCCTCAAGGTTCTCACGTTCGTAAATGCTTGAATAAGCTGGCTTCCTTTTGGGAGAGACAGCTAATACTTGCACGTGCGCCGACGCTACGACTTGAATTCTGACAAAGCAAGAGGGGTTCGCGGGAGAGTTTTTGGGCCGGTCGGCACTGTCCGCAATTGCCGACGATGCCGATTTCGACGGGCGTCACGGCTGCCGATCAGTGGAAAGGCGAGGGCCGAAGCCTGTGAGGCCGAATGCCGCAGGGACGGGGGAAGCGGGCCGCCAAATCCGGATGGGGATGGGCAAAAGGGAAGGGTCGATTCGGCGACACTTCAAAAAAATATCCCGGCCGCTGGCTTTCAGGCGCCATGGCCGGGTTGTCGTCGCATGCCGGGGGTGGGTCATCCCGCCGGCTTTGTTGTCGGCCCGTCGCCGGGCCTCTTCGCCTCAGCGGCCGAAGACGGCCTGGCGGATCTGCGACCGCGAGACGCCGATGTCCTTCAGGGACGCGTCGTCCAGACGGGAGAGTTCGCGATAGGCCTTGCGGAGGCGGAAGTATTCGGTGATTGCACTGCCGATTTTCATAGCATTTGTCCTTCGATCTGACGCCCTCTATTTAGGCGTTTGCCGAAAAAGTAGGAGATCAAATTTTGCATGGGTGGCGTGCGTCGGCAGCAAATCTACGGCCTGAATTTCGCCGTGACCGCAAAATCCGGCACTGATCGGGACTGACTCACGACAAAAAGATGACCTGCACCTTGCAGGCCTGCGAGCGGTCGCCCGCCTGCTCGAAGGCCGCGACCGCCTCTTCTAGAGGGAAGCTGTGTGAAATGATCGGCCGGACATCGATTCGCCGGCCGGCGATAAGCTCGACGGCCAGCGCGAATTCGCGGTCGAAGCGTTGCGTTCCGACGAGCCGAAGCTCCTTTCCGACGAGCGCATTCAGGGGGAGGGTGATGTCACCGGTCACGCCGACCTGGACGATCGTGCCGCGCGGACGGACCGTTGCGATGGCGTTGCGGAGTGCCGCCTCGGCGGCGGAGCATTCGAAAGCGACGTCGAAATACCCCTTGTCGTTTTCAAAGGCGGCGAGCCGGTGAGGTTCTTTCCCGACGTTGATCACCTGTGTCGCGCCCATGGCGAACGCCCGGCCGAGTGCTGCGTCGGCGAGGTCGGTCGCGACGATCTCCCCGGCTCCGGCGTACCGGGCGGCGGCGATGGCGAGGACCCCAATCGGGCCAGCGCCGGTGACCAGCACTCGCTTGCCTTCAAGGCCACCCGCCTGCGCAGCCGCATGGAGGCAGACGGCGAGCGGCTCGGCGCAGGCCGCCTCGTCCGGGCCGACGAGCGTGCCCGCCGGCAGGCACTGGAGGGCCGGTACGGTGAGCCAGTCGCGGAACATGCCCTGCGCGTGCGGAAGGCGCATGGCGCTTCCCATAAACTGCATGTCGAGGCAGTGGATCGGAAGGCCCTCCCTGCAGAAGCGGCAGGCGCCGCAGGGCCGGCTCGGATTGACCGCCACGAGATCGCCGATCGACAGGCCGGTGACCCCGGCGCCGAGGGCCGCGACATGGCCGGAGGCCTCATGGCCGGGAATGATCGGCTCGCGCACCCTGACGGGGCCGAAGCCACCGTCCTGGTAGTAATGGAGGTCCGACCCGCAGATGCCGCCCACCGCCATCTTCAGAAGGACCTCGCCCGGTCCCGGCGGCGCGACTGCCACCTCCTCGATCCTCAAGTCACGGCGGTCGTAAAGGCGTGCGAACCGTGTCTGCATGAAGCCGGTCTCCTACCGCAGCAGGCCGAGTTCGGTCGGCAGCCACAAGGTGATCGCCGGAATGAAGGTGATCAGAAGCAGGGCCACGAACAGCGGGATCGTCCACGGCAGGATCGCCAGCGCAGTTCGTTCGACCGACAGTTTCGATATTCGCGAGAGCACGAAGAGCACCATGCCGACCGGCGGCGTCAGGAGCCCGATCATGAGGTTCAGCGTGAAGATGAGCCCCATATGGACCGGATCGATGCCGTAGCGCGCTGCAATCGGCATCAGGATCGGGACCAGGATGCTGATTGCCGCGATCGTATCGAGGAACGCGCCGACGATCAGGAGCAGGACGTTGACGATGATGAGGAAGGTCCACCAGTTGTCCGTCAGCGAGAACATGAAGTCGGAGAAAAGCTGGGCCGCCTGGCTGACGGTCAGCAGCCAGGCGAAGATCGACGCCGTGGTGACGATGAAGAGCACCGAGGCGGTGGTCTCGATCGTGTCGAAGCTCGCCTTCGCCAGCGTGCGCAGGGTCATGGTGCGGTAGCGCACGAGCCCGAGGAAGAGCGACCAGATGACCGCGGCGACGGCGGCTTCGGTCGGGGTGAACCAGCCCATGGTCATGCCGCCGATCAGCAGCACCGGCGTCATCAGGGCCATGACCGCGTGGAAATCGAAATACCAGTCGAGCGCGATGAGCGCGACGAGTGCGATGAGAACGGCGATGTTGATCGACAGACCGGCGAGGATCAACAGATAGACGGCCGCCGGGAAGCAGAGCACGATGCCGACCTCCAGCGAAGCCGCACCGAGCCTCCTCAGGTCGAACGGCGTGTCGGACCCCCATCCCTTGCGATGGGCGAAGACGACGACGGTCAGCATCATCAGTACCGTCATGACGATGCCCGGCAGGATGCCGGCCATGAACAGCGCGCCGATCGAGACGTTCGCCATCATGCCGTAGATGACGAAAGGCAGCGATGGCGGGAAGATCGGCCCGAGGGTGGCGGAGGCGGCCGTGACTCCGACCGCGGCCTCGACGGGGTAGCCGTGGTCCTTCATCGCCTTGATCTCGATCGTGCCGATGCCGGCGGCATCCGCGAGCGCCGTTCCGGACATGCCGGAGAAGACCACTGAACCGATGATGTTGACTTGGGCGAGGCCGCCCTTCATCCAGCCGACGAGGGAGAGCGCGAAATGATAGATGCGGCCGGTGACGCCGGCGATGTTCATGAGATTGCCGACGAGGATGAAGAAGGGAACGGCGATCAGCGGGAAGCTCTCGACGCCGGCGATCATCCGCTGGGCGGCGATGATGTCCGGCGCGACGCCGTAGATCAGCAGGTAGAGGAGCGAGGAGACACCGAGGGAAACGGCGATCGGCGTGCCGATGATCATGAGGGCGAGGAAGGATCCGATAAGCAGTAGCACTGGTCAAACCCCCTCGATGCCGGATTCGCTCGCCTGTTCGCGAACGCTCTTTTCGTTGATCGTGTCTTTGACGAAGTTCTGAACGGCGCGCGCCAGCATCAGGGCGAAGGCGGCAAACACGGTGTAGAAGACGTAGCCGCGCGGCAGGTTGACGGTCACCATGCGCTCGCTGCCGACGATGGCGATATACCGCCACATCAACCAGGTCGTGTAGGCGAAGAAGCCGATGACGATGAAATCGACCAAGAGCTGCAGCGGCCGCCTGATCGCCTGCGGCAGGAAGCGGTAGAGAAGGTCCACTTGGATGTGCCGCGCCATGCGCACGCACATCACCGAGCCGAGGAACACGATCACGACGAGACAGTTAGCGGCGATCTCCTCGGTCCAGGCGAGACTGTTGTTCAGCGCATAGCGGGTGAAGAACTGAAGGAAGACGCAGGCGGCCATGAGCCAGAAGACGGCCATGTTGAGCCAGTCCTCCACCGCATAGGCAGAGAGGTCCGCCGGGCCGGTATCCTCCTCGAAGGCGTGCGCCATTTCCTCGACGCTGACCTGGGCGTGCTGTCGTTCGTTCATCGGAGAACTCCGCCGATCTCTGGAAAGGGATGCGCCCGGCGACGTGGCACCGGGCGCGACGGGCGTGCGGCTACTTCACCGCACGGATGGCTTCCCAGTCGGCCTTGTCGTAGCCGAACTCCTCGAAGCTCACCTTTTCGATGACGGTCTTCTCGAAGTCTGACCTGTCGACTTCAGTTACGGTGAGACCCCGCTCCTTGAACTTGTCGACCAGCGCGGTCTCGCGCTCCTCGATGATCTTGGTGCTGCGCTCGGCCGCCTCCTGCATCACCTCGGTGAAGATCGTCTTGTCTTCGTCGGAGAGCTTCGCCCACAGCATGCCGGAGACGACCGTGTTGAGATGATCGACGATATGGCCGGTCAGGCTGATGTTCTTTTGGACTTCGTAGAACTTCTTCGCCTCGATGGTGGTGAGCGGGTTTTCCTGCGCCTCGACGGTGCCGTTCTGCAGCGCGAGGTAGACTTCCGCAAAGGCAATCGGCGTCGTGTTGGCGCCGCAGGCGCGTGGCATGGCGAGATAGGCCGGGACGTCCGGAACGCGGATCTTCAGGCCCGCCATGTCGGCGCATTTGGCAATCGGCCGGTTGGAAGTGGTGTGGCGGGTGCCGTAATAGGTGACGGCGGTGATGTGGTTGCCGCCGGAGGCCTGCTCGTAGCCGGCCGCGAGCTTCTTGAAGACGTCGCTCTTGGTGTAGGCGATCAGGTGCGCCGGATCGCGGAAAGTGTAGGGATAGTAGGTGACGCCGATCGGCGCATATTCACGCGCGGCGAAGCTCGAGCCGGAAATGATGATGTCGACGGTGCCGAGCTTCAGGCCCTGGTTGATGTCGGCTTCCTTGCCGAGCTGGGAGGCCGGGAAGACGTCGATCTTGTAGCGCCCGTCCGTGCGCTTGGCGATTTCTTCCGCCGCCCAGACGGATTCGGTGTGGAAGGGTTCGGAGGTTTCGTAGACATGGGCCCATTTGAGCACCGTTTCGGCCTGGGCGGTGATCGCCGAGGCGAGAATTGCAGCAGTCGCACCGAGTAGCATCGTCAGTCTGAACTTCATCTTTTTCTCCTCCCAAGTTGAAGTCGCTGAAACCTGTCGTCAAAGTCCTCCGGCTTGTCCTCCCGCCGCCGCCGCGGCGTCGGACGCATGGTCTTCACCGAAGCTCTCCGAAAGCCGGAGTTCGGATTGTCGCAGATGGTCGCACATCGCCTTTCGGGCGGCGACCGGATCGTTGGCCGCGATCGCATCGCGGATCGCCCGATGCTCCTCCGTCGCGGCCTGCCAGGTCCGGCGGTTCTCGAAATAGCTCGCGAGCTTCTCGAAATAGGGCGTCATGCGCATGTCGTGCATGCTGCCGACGAAGCGGTTGAGCGTCGCATTGGCGATGATGCTCGCAACGATGACGTGGAATTCCCGGTCGAGCGCCAGCGCCCGGTGCCGGTCGTCGACCGCTGCCGCCATCTCTTCGAGGTTCCGGTCGAGGAGCGCGACATGCTCGGGCCGGGCGAGACGCGCGGCCTCCTCGACGACGGCGCATTCCACCACCGCGCGCGCCCGAAGGAGCTCGAAGGGGCCCTCAAAGTCTTCAGGCGGGGCTCCGACCGGCGGTGCCTTGCGCGCGGCGACATAGACGCCGGACCCCATGCGGATGTCGATCAGGCCCTCCACTTCGAGCACGATCAGCGCTTCGCGGACCGTCGGACGCGAGACGCCGAGGCGCTGCGCGAGGTCACGCTCGGCCGGCAGCCGCGAACCGGCCGGCAACTCGCCGCGTTCGATCAGGCTGCGCATCTGGTCCGCGACCTGGCGATAGAGCCGCCGCGTCTCCATGACCGTGAACATCGATGACACCATCGCGTCGACTTTCCAATCAGGTCGTCAGGTGGTCAAGCCAATTTGAGGCGAAGGTATACCGAGGAATGAACAGCTGTCAATCAGCCGCCGCAAGCTTGTCGGGGTGCAACCTGACGACCTTCCCCCTACTCCAGCCGCCTCCGGAAGAGCCAGGCGGCGGCGGTGAGTGTCGTGCAGGCGATCGCGAGGAGGGGGATGGTGTTGCGCACGACTTCGCCGAAGGGAATATCCTTCAGGAAGACGCCGCGGACGACGACTAGGAAATAGCGGACGGGGTTCAAGGCCGTCACCGGCTGCAGCCAGTCTGGCATGTTCTCGATCGGGGTCGCGAAGCCGGAAAGAAGGATCGCCGGCACGATGAACAGGAAGGCGCCGAGGATCGCTTGCTGCTGCGTCATCGAGATCGCCGAGATGAAGAGGCCGATGCCGACCACCGAGAGCAGGTAGAAGAAGGCGGCGGCATAGAGATAGAGAAGCGAGCCCTCGAGCGGCACGTGGAAGAAGAAGACCGCCGCCAGCACGTAGACGGTGGTGTGGAAGGCGCCGATCAGCATCGGCGGGATGACCTTGCCGGTGAGAATTTCGTGGGTCCTGAGCGGCGAGACCATCAGTTGGTCGAAGGTGCCGAGCTCGCGCTCGCGGGAGATCGACAGCGCCGTCACGACGATCCCCATCAGCATCGCGATCACTGCGATGAGATTGGGCACCATGAACCACTGGTAGGTGAGGTTCTTGTTGAACCAGTTGCGCGGCACGACCTCCACTGCGCCTGTCTTCGGCCGGCGCGCGGCCGGGATGTCCGCCGAGAGTCCCGCGACGATCTCGCCGAGATAGCCGGCGACGATCTGTGCGGCGTTCGAGCGGCGCCCGTCGAGGATGACCTGTAGGTCGGCGGGCGTGCCGCTCTCGATGTCGCGCGAGAAGGTCGGGCCGACGACGACCGCGGCGATCGCCTGCTGCCGGTCGATCCCTTCCCTGATCTCGGCCGGCGTCTCGACGCGGATGATCTCGCGGAACGACGGGGCGGCGTCGATCCGCTGCACGAGTTCGTATCCCCACCGTCCGGCATCCCGGTTCAGCACCAGGACGTCGACGTTGCGAACCTCGAGTGTCGCCGCATAGGAGAAGACGAAGAGCTGGATAATCGGCGGGCCGATCACGATCGCCCGACCCTTGGGGTCGCGCAGCACCGCGAGCAATTCCTTGATGATTAACGCCTTCAGCCTGAGCCACCACATGTCAGGCAATCCTTTTGCGGGTGCTACGAGCGGCAAGCGTGAGGAGGACCGTGCCGATGAACAGCATGACGCCCATGGAGCGAAGAAACAGCGGCCAGATATCGCCGGCGAGAAAGACGCTCTCCAGACTCGGGATCAGGTAGCGGGCCGGTACGATCGCGGTGATGAGGCGGATCGGTGCCGGCATGGAATCGATCTCGAACAGGAAACCCGACAGCAGGAAGGCCGGCAGGAAGGCGGAAAGCAGGGCGAGTTGTGAGGCGAGGAACTGGTTCCTGGTGGCTGCGGAAATGAGGAGCCCCTGGCCGAGTGCGGGCACGAGGAAGCTCGCCGACAACGCGTAGAGGGCCAGGAGCGAGCCGCGGAAGGGTACGCCGAAGAGGAGCACCGCGACGGCGACGCAGAGGCTCATCGCAACGAGACCGAGAAGGAAATAGGGGATGACCTTGCCGGCGAGCAGCTCCAGTGCACCGACCGGCGTCGCCATCACCGCTTCCATGGTCCCGCGCTCCCATTCGCGGGCAACGACGAGTGAGGTCAGGAGCGTGCCGACCAGCGTCATGACGATCGCCACCGAACCGGGCACGAGGAAATAGCGGCTGCTGAGCTCCGGATTGAACCAGAAGCGCTGTTCGACAGTGATCCGCGGTGGTGCGAGCGCCGTCTCGGCCGAGCGGATCGCGGCCCAGGTGGAGACGACGCCTCTCGCATAGTTCTGCACGAAATTCGCTGTGTTGGGATCGGTACCGTCGACGATCACCTGTATCCGGGGACTGCCGCCGCTTGCAGCGTCCAGCGCGAAGGTCGAGGGGATCACCAGAATGCCGCGCACCTTGCCGAGCACGAGGTCCTCCTCGAAGGCGCGACGGTCGCGGCCGATCACCGCATCGAAATAGCGCGAGGCGCGGAAGCTCGCGGCGAGGTCGTCGGCAAGCGGCGTCGAGGCCTCGACCACCACGCCGACGCGCGTGCGCGTCGCGTCGAGCGACACGCCGTAGCCGAAGATTAAGAGCAGCACGAGCGGCAGCACGAAGGCGATCAGGATGCTGCTCGGGTCACGCACGATCTGGTAGGTCTCCTTGCGCATCAGCGCGAGGAAGCGGCGGCGCCGGCCGGAGGCGCCGGAGGGGGCAGGGCGATCCGTCACGCGGCGTCCTCCAGGTCCGAATTGCGCACCAGCGTGACGAAGGCATCCTCCATCGTCGGGTCGGGTTTGTCGGCGCTCGCCACGCGCGCCTTGAGCTCGTCCGGCGAGCCGAGTGCGATCGAGCGGCCGCGATAGATGAGCGAGATCCGGTCGCAATATTCGGCCTCCTCCATGAAATGGGTGGTCACCAGAACGGTGATGCCCTTCTCGACGAGGCCGTTGATATGGGTCCAGAATTCGCGCCGGGTGATCGGGTCGACGCCGGAGGTCGGCTCGTCGAGGAAGAGCGCTTCCGGCTCGTGCAGCGCAGCGCAGGCGAGCGCCAGCCGCTGCTTGAGGCCGAGGGGCAGGTCCTTCGCCGACATCTTCAGATGGCTGCCGAAATCGAAGATCTCCGTCATCAGCGAGATGCGCTCGCGCCGACGGCTGTTGCCGAGGCCGTAGACGCCGGCGAAGAAATCGAGGTTCTGCGCGACGCTCAGATCGCCGTAGAGCGAGAATTTCTGGGCCATGTAGCCGAGCCGGTTGCGGGCTTCGGCCGTGTCGCGGCGGAGGTCGAAGCCAGCGACACGGCCGTCCCCGCTCGTCGGCCTCAAGAGGCCGCAGAGCATCTTGAAGGTGGTCGACTTGCCGGCGCCGTTCGGCCCGAGCAGCCCGAAGATCTGGCCGCGCGGGATGGCGAAACTGATGTCCTCGGCGGCGGTGAAATCGCCGAAGCGCTTGGTGAGCCCGCGCGCCTCGATGACCGGCCGGCCGTCGTCGGCGGGAAGGGGTGTCGTTGCCTCCGCGAGCTTCGAGCGCCCGTCCGGCCCACCGCCGAGAAGGTCGACGAAGGCGTCCTCGAAACGCGGTTCGGCGGGTCGAAGGCGGGCGCCCGCACCGGCGATCTCTGCGACGGCGGGCTGCGTGTCATTCGCCAGAACGAGGCGGATTGCCTCGCCCTGGATCACACCGTCGACGGTCCCGGGCTGCTGCAGGACACGGGTCAGCACCTGGCGGCGGCGCCCGTCGATGTCGTGAAGCTTGTAGACGCGGC
>DATGWU010000484.1:0-1883 GCA_035299345.1 Rhizobium sp. | reverse complement strand
GGTGCAGCGGCGGCAGCGGCGGCGGGTGCAGCGGCGGCCGGGGCGGCGGAAGTCACTTCCGAGTTGGTCTTGCTCATCTCTTCGTCCTCGCTTTGTGGAAGGTCGTCTTCATCATCGCACTCATCGGCCAGTTCCGCCATGAAGGACGAGACGGCTTCTGTTGGCGTCTTTACAGCGTCAATCAGGGTTAACGCAAGGGCTTCGTCAGCCCGAAACACTTTTGCCTTTGTCTCAATCACCGCATCAGCGGTCATGCCCCGGTTCGCGACGATCAAAGTCACGAAGTCCGCGTAGGCTTTGTTGACGGATTCCTGGAAATCCGCCTTCTCTGCCGGGGTCAAAGGACGGTACGGCGATCCGGCCGATTTCATGCCATCTTCAGGCGCTTCAATGATCGTCACTTCGACGCCCATCTTGTCCAGCATACCCTTCAGGTTCATGTGCATCCGGATCACACCGATGCTGCCGATCTTGCTGCTCGGAGTCGCGTAAACCTTCGTCGCCGACGAACCGATGGCATAGCCGGCCGACGCGCAGAGCGAATCCACCACGGCCAAGATCGGCTTCTGCTCGCGCGCTGCCCTGATCTCGTCGGCGAGTTCGAAGCACCCGGCCGCCTCGCCGCCGGGGCTGTCCACGTCCAGGACGATCACTTGCACGTCGCCGTCTTCGAGCGCGGCCGTCATCATCCGGCGAATGTAGTTGTAGCCGGTCGCGAAGCTGTAGGCCCCGCCAAAGCGGTTCAGGAGCGCACCATGAACCGGGATGACCGCAAAGCCGTTCTCGTAGATGAAGGGCTTGCGGGTCGTCTCTTCGCCGCCGTCAAACCCGTAAGCCTGCTCGACGCTCGCCAGGTGCGCGGCTTCGAGCCGTTCGGCCGCATCCGGGTTGGTCTGCGCAAACTGCGTCAGGTTCGACACGAAGATATCGGCCGTCTCAGGCATCACGAACGAATCGCGAAGCTGGACACGGCTCATTGCTACACGAGCTTCATTCACGGGTTCTGCCCTCCGGTTTGCTGATCCTGCTGGCCCTGGCTCGCGGGATCATTGCTGAGCGTCGCCGAACCGTCGCTGCCCTTAGCTTTGCTCTGCTTCGCGTCAAGGCTGATCGGCAGGCCGTAGGTCTTAATCAGCTTCTCTTCGCGAGCACGCTGCTCGAAGATTTCGCGATAGTCCGATCCCAGGCGAGCGCACTCGGCCTCATAGGTCGAGAGGCCCGACTTGATCCGCAGCATCGCCGCCTGCGTTTCCTTCAGTTCGTCGATCTGCCCACGGCCCGAACCGATGAAGTTGCAGCGCGTGTAGGCGTCCTTTGCCAAGGGGCGGTAGAAGTCCGTCCGATTCCGGCGCGGCGGGAGCGGAAGGTTCCCGGCCGCGATCTCTTCCTCCACCCACAGGGCATAGACGGCACGGGCGAAGCGATCCGCCACCATCTGCTTGCGGCTGTTCATGTACCGCCCGGTCAGCGCCAGGCCGGCCTTGATGCCGGAATAGTTCGACTTCGAGAGATCGCGGCTCAATTCCTCGTAGGTCATACCCAGGGTCGCGGCCGTGCGCCGAAGCAGCGATGCCTCGAAGTCACTTCCGACGCCGCCGGGGGTGCCCATCGGCTTCATGTTGAGCTTGGTGCCGGGGAAGAACATCGGAATCTTCGCGCCGTCGATATGCACGTTCTCGCTCGCGCCCAAGTAGCTTTGCAGCATCCCCAGGTAGTTCGCGACGGCCTTCTCGTAGCCTTCCGCCCCGCCGCCCATGGCGGTGATGACTTCCGCGCTCGGCAGTTCCGATTCGATGGCTGCCGCATAGCTCGCATTGATGACCGCGTTCTGAAGCGTGATCTCGGAGAACTTCTTGGTCATCCGGGCGTGCTTCAGCGCCGCG
>DATGWU010000483.1:0-5308 GCA_035299345.1 Rhizobium sp. | reverse complement strand
GCATCATCCGGCAGGGTGCGCACAAGAGGCGAGAATGCGCGGTCAGCGCCCGCGATCTCCTTGATGACCGCGGCCGCCTGCGTCAGTACAATCTCATCCGGCCCGATAGCATTGGGAAACAATGCTCCCGTCCCGTCGCCCAGATCGCTCCAGAGCAAAAGCAACAGCCTCCGCGTCTCCTCGAGCAGCGTCCGAACCTGCTCGCAGCGCGCGGCTACGGAGGACTTGTCGGTCAGCCTGCTTGCTATCATCCTCGCTTCAGCGCCTACGCCCCGGAGACTCCTCATCCAGAGCACCAGACTCTCAAGTGGCTTCGGATCGGATCGTTCGCCGCGCCAGTCTGCGCCGAATGCCGCGCGTCCGAGACTGTCGCCGTCCTTGATGACAGATCTGGCCTCCTTGCCCATCTGAAGAAGGTCCAGCAACCGCACCGTCTCGGCCGGCGGCGTCTCGGACATGACGGTCTTCAGAAGAGCCTTCGCTTTGCGCCAGTCCCCGCTGAGGAACTTCAGGAACTTGTGCCCATGCATCGCGACGGCGGTCCGGGCTGGGACCAGATCGATATCCCACGCCTGATCGGCAATCTTGCCGGAAATATCCGTCCTCACCTGCCGATAGGTGGCGACCGCCTCGGCGAGATCGCTTGCCTGATCGAGGCCCCGCTCCCATACGGCAGCGACGAAAGCATCTGGGCTTGCATCGGGAGCATCCGCAACGCGCTCGCCGATCGTGACCAATCGGCCAATGGATCCCAGCGTTGCCGATGCATTCACACCCAGCATCGTCTTCAGTGAAGCGGCAGCGTTCAGGAACCTCGGCAGCAGGTTGTCCAATTGCGCGAGTGTCGCAAATCCGGACTGCGGGAATGATTTCGGCAGTCTGCGGAACGATGTCAGAAGAGGCTTCGGATCCGTCTCCCACGCCTCGTCAAGCATCTGCGCCCCAACCTGCTCCGAAAGGCGCTGGAACTCCGCACCGCCCCGGATCACGTTGGCGATGTCTTGGAGCGACGTTTTCCAGACAGGATTGGCCAACGCTTCGGCCGACTGACCTGCCGGGCAGCTCGCGACACGCTCTGCGAGCGCGCGGTCGTCCTTGAACCTTGAAATCGATGCCGCCGGCTCACGATGGAGCACATCGGTCACGTCCCCCATGGAAGCAGTCAGCTTTGAAAGGTCCGACGACGCATCCGACAACCTCTTCGTCAACCTCTCCAGATCGAGCGGAGTGATACCTGTCACGCCCACACCGTGCCAGGCGTGCTGCGAGGGCAGACCGATGTCCTCGATCCGCTGGGCAAGTTCCGAAAGGATGGCGACAATGCGTTCCCGGAACTCGGGAGTCCACGAGATGGAATCCGCAAGCTCAATGTCCGACGGAGGCATTCCCAAGCGCCTCAGGCGCGACAGGTGACCCATGACCTGATACGGGGACAGTTGGTATGGGCGGTACACTTGGTGAAGCCGAGCCGGATGGGCGTTCAAGCTGTCCCTCGCTTCCACAAGGCGGCGGTCCAGGGCATCGGCGGTTTCACCCTTCGGCGCTCCCAGTTCCCAGACGTGCTGCAGTTCTGCAAGGATCGCCCTTTTGTTGGCCTTGTTCGAATGCAGTTCAAGGCATGCGTCGCCCACACCTGCCTGATCGAGACGGCGCTTCACCACTTCGAGCGCAGCCATCTTCTCGGCAACGAACAACACGGTCTTTCCATCCGCCACGGCGGACGCGATGATGTTGGCGATCGTCTGTGATTTCCCGGTTCCAGGCGGACCCTGGATGACGAGATCCCGCCCTCGCCTGGCTTCATGGATCGCGATGGTTTGGGAACTATCCGCGTCGACGATATGGGTCATCTCCTTCGGGGAGATGTGCTCATCGATCCGAGCATCGTCAGGTAGCAGATCGTCAGTGCGAGAGAAGCCGTTGGATACGAGCGAGGTGATGAGCGGCCGGTCCGTAAATTTGGCATCCCTGGGCCAGAGGTTCGGATCCAGGTCGCGATACATCAGGAACTTCGCGAACGAGAAGAAGCCGAGGACAATATCATTTGGCTGTACCGACCAATCGGGCTTGATCGACACAGCGGCAGCAACCTGTTCGGCATAGCGCTCGAAGGAGAAGTCATCAGACGCTTCGAAATCCGGCATGCGAATCTTATGAATGCGGTCCAGGAAGGCTTCGAGCGACAGATTGGATGCGAAATCCTCAGACCGCGCCCGTAGCTTGAAACGCTCCGCCGCGCTGCCGCGTTCCAACGCGACAGGAACCAGGATGAGCGGCGCATAACGAATGTTCTCGGCGTTGTTGGGGTCAATCCACTTCAGCGTACCAAGCCCCAGGTAAAGGATGTTGACCCCTTGCTCCTCCTCCAGGGTGCGGGCATCGAAATGGAGATCGAGGAGGCGCTTTTGAAGCGCGTTGGGGGTCATCCGGGTCTGGAGCTTGGTGTCACCGTGTCGAACAAGACGTCCGCTATCGTCACGCTCGTCGTCATCCGGAAGAGCAAGTTCGATCAGTTCTTCGGCTGCATCACCATCCTTGGGCTCGCGCCCCTTCGCCCCTGCGAGGAAGGTCATCGCCTTTCCTTCCGTGACAAGGATCCTGAATATCTCGGAAGATCGCTCGTCCACGACATCAATCGTCTTCGCACTCTTCGAGAAGCGCGGGACGTTCAGAAGACGGTTTCGGGCCGACAGGTCCAGAAGCTCCGTTCGCGCCCGTTCAATCTTGGCTTCGACGGACAAGTTGCTTTGGAAAATGGATTGCTCGGAAGCATCGCCAGAATTAATGACAGCGTCGTTCATGTCCCCAGTCCTCTCCATGCAAGTCATGCATAATGACGGCCTGCGGGTCTAGTAGCCAGAGCATCAACCTCTGCGTTTATTCCTGGAATACCGCTTGCTAAAGTCCCAATGCGCTTTACAACACGGGCCAGATCGACAACCACTCGACTAGCCGATGATCACCGGCGCGAAGACCGGGTATCATTGCACTCATCGCCAACATGATGACGGGGAGTGACAGAATCGACCGCACGACCGCGGCGAACAGGACGCGACGCTCCGGTTCCAGCTCGCTTCGAATCCCGAAAGCTGCGTCCCCCTGCGCCAATGAACTGAACACCCCAGAACCGTGAGAGAAACGCCACAAGCTGAGGGATCTGGGCGGTCCGCTCAAACGTCGACGGGCAGTAGATGAAACATCTCTCAGCTCTCTGGAACCGGCGGGTGTCGCCTCGGCGCTTCAGTGACTCACGGTTGCGTCGCTCACCGGCAACTAGGCGTTTGCCGCGGTAAGGCTCGAACCCCGAGCGCTCCAGGACTTCGGAAAGGGTTGGCTCCATCGCCGCGTCAATAGGAGTGGCGAGGTCTCTCACCGAGATGACCAGCCCCCTCTTCGGCGCCGCCGATCACCTGTGGGGTGCCCTCACGGGTACGCCTGAGAACTACACTCAGACCATCCCGCGCCCCGCGAACCGCCAGCGTTCCGCCCGCTGCCTCGACAAGCACGCGACCAAGATTTGAGACGAAATTCCGTTTCGAAACGTCGCGCGTGGCTCTAGTCTGCTTGAGGAGGCATTGATCCATGGCTTTAGCTCCGCTTTCAGGTCGGACTGACAATAGCCGCTCACGACAGTGGTCCAACGCGCAGGTATCCGGGGCCGGAAAATCCGAGTTGCACTCAAGCCTAGCGTAGCCTTCGGTACCCATCGATATGGGAGCCGGAATCGGACTACCGCCCATTGCACTCCTGACACCGGCTGCTGGTATGAGGGTCATATTGGCAGAATGCGGACTGCACCGCCTCCGATTGCAAGCGACAGCATGAATACACTTGCGCAGTCCGGCTTCCTATTCAATATTCCAGATACCTCTACGATCGCGAGAGCGCATTTTCGCAGGAAGTATGGGGAAGGGCTACGGTGCGGGGGCGCATTTGCCATTCTACATTCGTAAATCGGTTTCGGCGGGTCCGTTCCGCTTTAACTTCTCAAAGGGAGGAGTCGGCGTCTCCGTTGGCGTGAAAGGCCTGCGCATAGGCACGGGTCCACGCGGGCACTATGTCCACGCAGGGCGCGGAGGCCTCTATTATCGGGCCACGCTGAGCAACGCCGGGCGAAGCCCGTCTTCGCCAGGTACACCCCATCGATCACCGGCGCCTCAGGTGACTTTCGACAGCGATGACGTCGCGATGATTGAGATCGAGTCCGGCGATGTCATGCATATGCGCGACGAGTCTTTCTCGGAACTTCTCAATGAGATCAACTCGAAGGCCGGCCAGACGCGTATGTCCAATGCACTGGCATGGACGGCTGCGATAATCGGCCTTCTGGCAGGACTTGCAACGGGCGGCCCCGGCCTGCTGCTCTGCATCATTGCGCTGCCTGGCTGGGCGATCGGCAATTGGTTCGACTCCTATCGAAGGACGACGGTCCTCTACTACGACCTAGAAGGTGACGCGGAGACAGCGTATACCCGCCTTGCCCAAGGGTTTGATGGCCTCACGGGGTGCGCCGCCAAATGGCACATCGAAGCCGGAGGCGCGATCCAGAGTCTCACCGCTTGGAAGCGTAACGCGGGCGCTTCTCACCTTGTAAACAGGAAGTCGACCACCCTTGCCTACAGTCTGCCTCCGGTGATCAAGAGCAACGTCACTCCCCCTGCTCTGCATGTGGGCAAGCAGGTCATGTTCTTCATGCCCGACATCGTGCTTGTCCAGCATGGCAGCCGGGTCGGTGCGGTCAACTACGCCGATCTAAATGTCCGATGGCAGGACTCCCGGTTCATCGAGACCGAGCGCGTTCCGAGCGATGCCAAAGTTGTGGACCACACTTGGATGCATCCTAACAAGAACGGTGGCCCCGACCGCCGCTTCAAGGACAACAGGCAGATCCCGATCTGCCTCTACGAGACGATGCACTTCACCAGCGGCAGCGGCGTGAACGAACTCGTTGAGTTTTCTCGAACTGGCGTGGCAGCCGCTTTCGTCGCAGGGTGCCGAATGCTTGCGGCATTGCCCCGAGAGCGCCTGGCGCTCCAGCCCGCTACGCCCGCAGACGATCCAATCGCGGCCGTTCCCGCTGTCGAGCAGGTAAAACGGCGTGGTAGCCTCAGGGCCGCAATGTTTACGATCCTCGGTATCCTGGTGGGCGTTCCGGTCTTCGGGGTCATATTCGCATCCGGGAGCAGGCAGCCGGCAACGGGACAGCAGCCTCCGTTGATTGCTGAGACAGCCGTCCCCGAATCGGATGAGGCCAAGGCTCCGCTTCCGTCACTGGACGTCATGACCGTATCCTCGCCTCCGGCGGCAG
>DATGWU010000482.1:0-6278 GCA_035299345.1 Rhizobium sp. | reverse complement strand
TGCGCGGGACCGCATCCTGGAAACGGCAAAGCGCCTGTTCTACAGCAACGGCATCCGTGCCACCGGCATCGACACGATCATCGCCGAAGCCGGCGTCGCCAAGATGTCCTTCTACAACAACTTCCCCTCCAAGGACGATCTGGTGCGGGCCTTCCTCGCCGCGCGCCACGAGAGCTGGATGGCCGCGTTCAACGGCCGGGTGGAAAAGCACCTCGAGGGGCGCGGCCTTGCCGCGCTCGCCTTCGCGCTCGACGAATGGTTCGCAGAGCCGGATTTTCGCGGCTGCGCCTTCATCAACACCGTCGCGGAGTTCGGGCAGGCATTCGAGGGCGCCATGGGCCACAAGGTCGAGCTGGAGGATTATGTGCAGGGCATCGCCTCCCGTCTCGGCCTCTCCGCGCCGGAGCGCGTCGCCGGCGAGGCGATGATCGTCATCGAAGGTGCGATCGTGCGCGCGCAGATGGGGTTCCGCGAAGGATTGCGGGATCAGGCGGCCTCGCTGCTGCAAGCGATCGAACTGGGTGCGACGAACCGGCCTCGCGGCGCAGACTCTTGACCCGACCGGCCGGGCGTGGCACTGACCCCGGTAACATCCTGATCCAGCAAAGACCGGCTTTCACCATGTCCGATATTCCTGCCCACATGGACCCCAAGCGCTCGTTCCAGGCGCTCATCCTGACGCTGCACAACTACTGGGCCGACAAGGGTTGCGCCGTCCTGCAGCCCTACGACATGGAAGTCGGCGCCGGCACCTTCCATCCGGCAACGACGCTGCGCGCGCTCGG
Source organism: Rhizobium sp. (assembly GCA_035299345.1). Lineage (GTDB taxonomy): Bacteria > Pseudomonadota > Alphaproteobacteria > Rhizobiales > Rhizobiaceae > Allorhizobium. The sequence goes on along the minus strand of DATGWU010000482.1, from coordinate 5,493 downwards.
TCCGAAGCCGTGGAAGGCCGCCTATGTCCAGCCCTCGCGCCGTCCCTCCGATGGACGCTACGGCGAAAATCCGAACCGTCTTCAGCACTACTACCAGTATCAGGTGATCCTGAAGCCGAACCCGTCCAACCTGCAGGAGCTTTATCTGGGCTCGCTGAAGGCGATCGGTCTCGATCCGCTGCTGCACGATATCCGCTTCGTCGAGGACGACTGGGAAAGCCCGACGCTGGGCGCCTGGGGGCTCGGCTGGGAATGCTGGTGCGACGGCATGGAAGTCTCGCAGTTCACCTATTTCCAGCAGGTCTGCGGCATCGAGTGCTCGCCGGTCGCCGGCGAACTCACCTACGGTCTCGAGCGCCTCGCCATGTATGTGCAGGGCGTCGACAACGTCTATGATCTCAACTTCAACGGACGTGAAGGCGAGGAGAAGATCTCCTACGGCGATGTCTTCCTGCAGGCCGAGCAGGAATATTCGCGGCACAATTTCGAATACGCCAACACCGAAATGCTGCACCGGCATTTCGAGGACGCGGAAAAGGAATGCCAGGCGCTTCTCGCCGCCGGCGCGCCGGGCGAGAGCGACAACCAGCGCCTGCACAAATGCGTCTTTCCGGCCTACGACCAGTGCATCAAGGCGAGCCACGTCTTCAACCTGCTGGATGCCCGTGGCGTGATCTCGGTGACGGAGCGCCAGAGCTACATCCTCAGGGTCCGTACCCTCGCCAAGGCCTGCGGCGAAGCCTTCCTGCTGACCGATGCCGGCGGGGCGAATCTCGGCAAGGCTGCGTGACGCCGAGCCGGTCCCTTCCGGCTCCTGCCTTCGCCCGGCGGCTCGACCGGGCGCGCCGCCTCTGGGAGTGGCTTGCGCTCGCCACCGGCGCGATGATCGCCGTCAAGGTCGTCTCCTATCTCTATCTTGCCTTCGCGAGCTACGTGGTCGAACGCACCGGGTCTCGGGTCACCGCGGGAATCGACAGCCCTGCCGTGCGGACCTGGTTCTCGATCGAGACCGGGTGGGACATCACGGTGATCCTGCTGGGTGGCGTGCTCCTGCTCCTCTGGCTCCGGCTGATCTGGCTCTCTATCGCCCTCACCGAACGAATTGCGCCCGGCAGCGTGCGCTATGTGCCATGGGTGGCGGTCGCCGGATTTCTCGTTCCGATTGTCAGTCTCTGGATGCCGGTCTACGCGATGAGCGACCTCGGCGATGTTTCCGCACGCGAAGAGGGACAGTCGACGGGCGCGGTTCAGTGGCATCCTGCCTTGATCGTCACGCTCACGCTGGTCTCGTTCGGGCTGGACGCCGCCAGTTTCGACATCTCCGGATCCGCGCCGATGGACATGGCGAGTGCGCGAACAGCGCTGCACCTCGTCGCGGCCGGAGGCGTCGGCAAGCTCCTATTACTGCTTGTCTGCGACGGCTTCCTGCGGGCGATCCGTCCCGGGCAGGAGATCGCCCTCGCCGATCTTTCCAGCCGCGAACGGGCGTGGGGCCGGACGGGCGCAGATCGCGCAGATTCTCGATGACACCGGCCGCAAGGCCCTAGAATGGCTGGTGACTTTCCGCGCCGGGACGCATAAGGTCCGGCATTGTTCGCCCTCGCCGGAGCATGGAAGATGTATACTATTCTCGCGATACTTGCCGCCCTCGTTCTTTATGCAGTTTTCATCTACAACGGCCTCGTCAAGGCCCGGCAGATGGCCGAGGAGGCGTGGTCCGGCATCGACGTGCAGTTGAAGCGCCGTGCCGACCTCATCCCGAACCTCATCGAGACGGTCAAGGGCTATGCGGGCCACGAGAAGTCGACGCTCGAGGAAGTGGTCGCGCTGCGCAACAAGGCGCAGGCCGTGCCCGCCGGCGACGTCGAGGGGCGTGCCGTCGCCGAAGGCCTGCTCGGCCAGGCGCTCGGCCGGGTGATCGCGCTCGCGGAAGCCTATCCGGACCTCAAGGCCAACCAGAACTTCCTGGAACTGCAGCGTTCGCTCGAAACCATCGAAGGCGAAATCCAGATGTCGCGCCGCTATTACAACGGGGCCGCGCGCGACCTGAACGTCAAGGTGGAAAGCTTCCCTTCCAATCTGGTGGCCGGCCAGTTCGGCTTTGCCAAGAAGCCCTATTTCGAGATTGCCAACGAGGCCGACCGCGCCGTTCCGACGGTGAAGTTCTAAGCTGAGCGCTCCCGCAGGCGGAGCGCGACCGAGACAAGACGCATGACGACAGACAGACTGACCATCATTCCGCCCGGCCATCCGCTCACCGGACGGGTGAGCCCTCCGGGCTCGAAATCGATCACCAATCGTGCGCTGCTGCTCGCCGGACTTGCGAAGGGGACGAGCCGTCTCACCGGCGCGCTGAAGAGCGACGACACCCGCTACATGGCCGAAGCGCTGCGGGCGATGGGCATCACCGTCGAGGAGCCCGATGCGACGACCTTCGTCGTCACGAGTTCCGGCGAGCTGAAACCTCCGGCCGCTCCGCTCTTCCTCGGCAATGCCGGCACGGCCACCCGCTTCCTCACCGCAGCGCTGGCGCTCGGCCGCGGGCGTTATGTGGTCGACGGCGACGAGCACATGCGCAAGCGCCCGATCCGGCCGCTGGTCGATGCGCTCCGCTCGCTCGGCGTCGCGATCGATGCGCCGACCGGCTGCCCGCCGGTCACCATCGATGCCACCGGCGCCTTCGCCGAAAACCGCGTGGTGATCGATGCCGGGCTGTCGAGCCAGTATGTCTCTGCCCTCCTGATGGCGGCGGCCTGTGCCGATGCCCCCTTCGAGATCGCTCTTGCCGGTGCCGATATCGGCGCGCGCGGCTATATCGACCTGACGCTTGCCGCCATGCGCGCCTTCGGTGCGCGCGTCGAGCAGCAGACGCCCGCCTCCTGGCGGATCGAGCCGACCGGCTATACGGCGACCGACTTCCACATCGAGCCGGATGCCTCCGCCGCCACCTATCTCTGGGCGGCGGAAGTGCTGACGGGCGGGAAGATCGACATCGGCACCCCGGCCGGCGAATTCACCCAGCCGGATGCCAAGGCGCACGATGTCATCGCCGCCTTCCCCTCGATGCCGGCGGTGATCGACGGCTCGCAGATGCAGGACGCGATCCCGACGATCGCGGTGCTCGCGGCGTTCAACGACAAGCCGGTGCGCTTCACCGGCATCGCCAATCTCCGCGTCAAGGAATGCGACCGGGTGCGGGCGCTGTCGACGGGCCTGAACAATATCCGCCCGGGGCTCGCGACGGAGGAGGGCGACGACCTCCTCGTCTTCTCCGATCCGGCGCTCGCCGGCCAGGACCTGCCGGCGGCAATCGACACCTTCGCCGATCATCGCATCGCCATGAGCTTCGCGCTCGCCGGACTGAAGATTTCCGGCATCACCATTCTCGACCCCGGCTGTGTCGCCAAGACCTATCCCGACTATTGGGATGCGCTGGCCTCCCTCGGCGTCCAATACAAGGCGGGATAATCGACCGTGAAAACGCTCTTCGGCCTCCTCTTCACGATGTTCCTCTCGCTGGCCCTCGTGAGGGGGGCTGCGGCCGAAGAGGTCATCCGCTCCTACCATGCCGATATCGAGGTCGCGGCCGACGCGACCTTGACGATCCGGGAAACGATCACCGTCAACGCCGAGGGCAACGAGATCAGGCGCGGCATCTTCCGCGACTTTCCGCTCTATGCCGTCGACGACGCCGGCCGCCGCACGAAGGTCGATTTCGAGCTCCTTTCCGTCGAACGTGACGGCGAGCCCGAGGCGAACCATAGCGAGACCATTTCCGGCGGCATTCGCATCTATGCCGGCTCGGCCGACACCTTCCTCTCGCCGGGGGAATATACCTACCGCTTCACCTACAAGACCGGCCGGCAGATCCGGTATTTCGAGGATCACGACGAGCTCTACTGGAACGTAACCGGCAATGGCTGGCAGTTCCCGATCGAGGAGGCGAGCGCCACGGTCTCGCTTCCGGACGGTACGAAGCCGACGAAGACGGCGGTCTATACCGGCCCGCAGGGCTCGACGGAGAGCGATGCCCGCGCGGTGCCCGGCAGCGGCGGTCTGGAGTTCGAGACGACCAGTGCGCTCGGCCCTCAGGAGGGGCTGACCATCGTCCTCGGCTTCCCGAAAGGTGTCGTCGCCGCGCCGACGTCCGGACAGAGCCGATGGTGGTTCCTGCGCGACAACATCAACGCGATCTTCGGCTTCGGCGGGCTCTTCCTGGTCTTTGCCTACTACCTGCGTTCGTGGATCGCCGTCGGCCGCGATCCTGACGGGGGCGTGGTCGTGCCGCGCTGGGACCCGCCGGAGGGCATTTCGCCGGCGCTGGTCAACTACATCGACAACAAGGGCTTTTCCGGTGCCGGTTGGACCGCGCTCTCCGCCTCGCTGATCGATCTCGCCGTCCACGGCTATGTCGAGCTCGACGATCTCGAAAAGTCGATTGTCGTGCGGCGCACCGGCAAGGCCGCGCCGACGACGCTTCCGGCCGGACAGGCGAGCCTGCTCGCCGAACTCGGCGAGGCGGGCAATACGTTCACCATCGACAAGGCGAACGGCAAGCGCGTCGAGAGCGTCGGCCGCAAATTCCGCAGTGCCATCGAGAAGGAGCACCGCGGAAAGTACTATCGCGCGAACTCCGGCTATTTCGCCGGCGGCGTGGCGCTCAGCATCGCCGCACTCGTGGCGCTCTTCGTCTTCGGAACGCTGGAAGAAGACACGATCGGGCTGATGTTCATCCCGACCTTCTTCTCCGTCTTCTTCGGCGCCTTCGGGGTGGCGATCGGCAAGGGGATGAGCCGCAATTCCTCGCTCCTTTCGAAGATCGTCGCGATCGTCGTGCTGACGGTGATCGGCTTCGCCGGCTTCACGATCCTGTCGCTCGTCCTGGTGGCGGCCGTCTTCGATCTTGCCGATGCCGGGCAGACGGAAGTGGTGATGGCCGTCGGCGCCATCATCCTGCTCAACGTCCTCTTCTTCTTCCTGATGGGCGCGCCGACGCCGATCGGCCGCAAGATGATGGACGGTATCGAGGGCCTGCGCACCTACATGACGCTCGCCGAAAAGGACAGGCTCAACATGCAGGGCGCGCCGAAAATGTCGCCGAGCCACTATGAAACCTTGCTGCCCTATGCCGTTGCGCTGGGCGTCGAAAAACCCTGGACCAGCACCTTCGAGACCTGGCTTGCCTCGGCCGCCGCCGGCGCCGCCGCGGCGAGCTACCAGCCGGCCTGGTATCACGGCGATCTCTCGCGCGGTGTCGGCGACCGCATCGGCGGCTTCTCCTCGGCGATGGCCTCCACCATGGCCTCGACCATCCCGCAGCCGGTCAAGAGCTCGTCCTCCGGCTTCTCCTCCGGCGGCGGCTTCTCCGGCGGCGGCGGTGGCGGCGGCGGAGGAGGAGGGTGGTAAGTGGCTGCCCGGCGCTGAATTGAATTGCGCTATGTATCATGGTGTGATACATAGCTAAGACGCGGGATGATGCGATGATAAGGTCCT
>DATGWU010000481.1:0-1678 GCA_035299345.1 Rhizobium sp. | reverse complement strand
GATATGCGGCTTGCCGTTCGGATAGGAAATGGCGGTCGTAATATAGAATGTGTCTTTCATGATCGGCCCTGTTGCGGACTGCGTTCTTTTTGCCGTCCTGCTCTAGCGCATGTCATCGCCGGGCGAAACAACAAGTTTCGCTCTTGCGAAATGTTGAACGGCGCAGATAGACCGTGTGACGATGTCACGTTTCGGCAAGGCAACGTTTTCGCAGCTTCGCGGAAAGCGACTAACTGCGATCAGGGGAGCATCGTCCGGCGAAACACGATTGCGGAGTGAAACTTGTGATTATGAACATGGATATCAGGTGTCACGAAGGAGTGGGACCGATACGCTTCGGCATGAGCCCGGACGAGGCACGGAGCTCTTGGCGTCGACTTCAGTAGCTTCAAGCGAAGCTCGAAAAGTATCCACCCCTGCGACCACTTTTCGGAACTTGAATGCTTCGTGTACTACGACAACGCAGATGGTGTGGTCGATGCCGTCGAGTTTGCTGCGCCAGCAAAGCCGACTTTGGACGGCGTAATGCTGCTCGGCATGAGCTTTACGGACTTGCTCGAAAAGATCGGACAAGCTGATCCTGATGTCGCCATTGAAAGCGACGGATTCATGTCATTGCGGCTCGGCATCGGTGGTTGGGCGCCCGCCGCCGAAGACCGGCCTGACGATCCTGCGGACTCCCTCATAGTCTTTGCTCGCAGTTACTATGATTGATCTTGACGTAGTTTGTAGCTTTCCATCCCCAAAACCGGTCGACGAGGAGCATCAACGCTGCCGGGGCGAATATCTTTCCGCTACCAGACCTTGGTCAACGCCTACCTAGCGCCACACGGATTGGTTCCGCGTCATTGCCAGAACGCGATCGGGCGCTGTCTGCTGTGTAAAACTGAACGAAGAGAAGGCGATGCCGAATTCTTCCTCCCTCGCGGCCCGAAGTTTCTCCGGCGCCAGAAGAAAATTGTGAGATAGCCGCGTTCCGAGAAGGGCAAACTCGTCGTACCAGACTTCCCTCGGGCGATCCTCCAGCGCATGAGTCAACATTTCGCGATTTCTAACATCAACATCCGTATAGCGAAGTTCCGTTCGCCAATATCCGGTTTGCATATCTCCCGTCAGCAGCAGCAATCTCAAGCTCTTCGCGGCGCTGTCATATATGGCGTGATCGAGAAGGGCATCGTTCAAACTAACAGATGTCGCGAAGCGATAAGCCGGATCGGTTTGATCGAAGGAGCGCAGGAATTCATCGTACTCCGGGAGTGGATCGCCTCCCGTTTCCTTTCCTGTCGCCCACGCAAAAGTGAAAAACTGCATTGTCCGCCCTCTCTTGTTACACCGCCCCGGCAGCGGTCTTTCACCACCTGCTCGGCTTGCCGACCCGTCCTACCGGGTGATCTCGTCGAGGATGTCGAGGATGGTCTGCTTGCGGTCGAGATTGTAGGCGGCGCTGACGGCGAGCCGCTCCGTCACGGATGAGGAAAGCCGTGCGAAGCGGTCGGCCTCGCCGCTCGCCCCGGAAAGGGCGGCCGCCCTCGCCCGCTCGTGGAGATGGTCGCCGAGGTGCTCGACGAAGAAGCCGAAGGCGACGTCGCTGTCCCTGGCGCTCAGCGCGTCGGCGATCCGGTGCATGATCTTGCGCGCCGCCGGTCCCTGCGCCGCCAGCAGTTCGTCGAAGGCGGCG
>DATGWU010000480.1:0-6341 GCA_035299345.1 Rhizobium sp. | reverse complement strand
GGCCGCCTTCGTCATCGGCCTGCCGATGAACATGGACGGGTCGTCGGGACCACGCGTTCAGGCGACGCGGGCCTTCGTGCGCACGATGGCGGAGAAGACGGATATTCCTTTCGTGCTCTGGGACGAGCGGCTTTCGACGGTCGCGGCGGAACGCGCACTTCTCGAAATGGACGTGTCACGGGCCAAGCGTGCCGAGCGCATCGACTCGGCGGCCGCAGCCTTTATCCTTCAGGGTGCCCTCGACAGGCTTTCCGCGCTATCGAGAATGGGTGCTTCCGACGCAGACACGCCCTGACGCGCCCGCCACCAGGCGGCGATCGCACGGCGCTTGCGCAAGGCGATGATCGCAAAGACGAACAGGCTGTCGAACACGATCGCCCGGGCGACCAGCGGCGGAATGGTTTCCGGCGGGATGCCGAGAATGTCCCCGTATATCTGGAAGACCAGGTCATGCGCCTGACGGGTCAGCATGAAGTAGCCGAAACTGATGTCGTTGTAGGAAAGGCCGTACCAGCCTCCGAGCAGCACGATCGGCGTCGCCCAGAAAATCAGGAACGTCTTCATGCCGCCCTCCCCTTCCATTCTTGTGACGGCGTCCAGGTGCGGACGAGCCATGTCGCCAGAGCCATCGCACTGAGCACGACCGCAGGCACGGCGATGTCGAGCGCCAGGCCGGCGAAGAACATCATCACCATGAGCATTCTCGCGATCCGTGCGGTGCTGTTAACCATGTTGCCATCGGCTCCGGTATCATCCGGTCCGAAACTCGCGCGTTAACCGACCTCGCGCAACGTAAACCATTTGTTAAGGTTAACGCGCCCTGGGGATAACCGGCATACCGCCCACCCCCTTCGAGATCACTGCAGTAGGCAGATAGTTATTTAGTTTGCGAGCTAATTATCAACCCAAAAGGAAAAGCTGTCGCTCGCCGGTCCGGATACCGTGCGGCCCGCCTACCCTGCCGCCGGATAAAGGAGATCGAGGACGTAGCGGGCGTCGTAGCGGGCGTCGATGGCGCCGTAGGTGTGGCGCCAGCCGCCGGCGAGGCGCGTCTCGAGGAAGGCGTCGGCGATCTTGCCGGCACCGAGGCGATAGAGTTCCGCCGCGGCGGCCGCGAGCGCCAGTTGCTCGACGAGGAGCCTTGATGCGGCTTCGTCGCGCTCAGCAAGGGCCGTCGCCGCCCGCAGTACTTCGACAGTCTTCCTGCCGGAGACGCCGAGGTCGCGTTCGAGCCCTGCGAAGATCGTCTCGAAGAGATCCTTGCCGCGGTTCAGCACCCTGAGCACGTCGAGCGCCATGACGTTGCCCGACCCTTCCCAGATCGCATTGACCGGCGCTTCCCGGTAGTGGCGGGCGATTGCCCGCTCCTCGATGTAGCCGCTGCCGCCGATGCATTCCATCGCCTCGTAGATCAGCGCGGGCGCCATCTTGCAGACCCAGTACTTGACGACCGGCGTCATCACCCGCGCAAAGGCGGCATCGGCGGGGTTGTCGCGCGCCTGGTCGAAGGACTGCGCGAGCCGGAAGACGAGTGCGGTCGCGCCGGCAACGTCGAGCGCCATGTCGGCGAGCACGCGGGTCATGATCGGCTGGTCGATCAGCATCTTGCCGAAGACGCTGCGGCCACGAACATGGTGGACGGCTTCCGCCATCGAAGCGCGCATGATGCCGGCGGACGCGACCGCGCAGTCGAGCCGGGTCAGCGTCACCATGTCGAGGATGGTGCGGATGCCGTCGCCGGGCTGGCCGAGGATATAGCCGAACGTGCCGTCGAACTCGACCTCCGAGGAGGCGTTCGAGCGGTTTCCGATCTTGTCCTTCAGACGCTGGAACTGGAGCCCGTTGGCCGAGCCGTCTTCGAGGAGCCGCGGCACGAGGAAGCAGCCGATCCCCTCCGGCGTCTGGGCGAGCATCACGAAGGCGTCGCTCATCGGCGCCGACATGAACCACTTGTGGCCGGAGAGACGGTAGATGCCCTCGCCCACCCGCTCGGCGCGGGAGATGTTGGCGCGGACGTCGGTGCCGCCCTGCTTCTCCGTCATGCCCATGCCGAGCGTGATCCCCGTCTTCTGCATCGGCGGCTTGTTGGAGGAGTCGTACTTGCGGGAGAGGATTTTCGGCGCCCACTCCTTCTGCACCTGCGGCGAAGCCATCAGGGCGGCGACGGACGCGCTCGTCATCGTCAGCGGGCAGAGGTGCCCGCATTCGAGCTGGGCGGTCAGGAAGAAGCGGACCGCGCGGGCCCTGTGCTCGTTCCCGCGAGTGTCGGGGTGGTTCTCCCAGGCGGACGAATGCAGCCCGTTCGCCATCGAACGGCGCATCAGCGCATGCCAGGCCGGATGGAACTCCACGACGTCCAGCCGTTCGCCGCGCACGCCGTGGGTTCGCAATTGCGGCACATTCTGGTTCGCCATGCGCGCCAGCTCCTGCGCCTCGGGCGAGGTGACGTAACGGCCGAGCGCATCATATTCTTCCCGCAGCGAACGATGAAGCCCCGAGCTCAGATCGACGATCAGCGGATCGGACCGGTAGGCATTGATGCCTGACCAGGGTTTCGGCTGGTTCAGTTCGGCGAGTTTGTCTTCTGTCCGGCTCATTTCGCTCATTTTTGTCTTTTGGAAGATATGATTCGTTTAACATGGGGAACAAAGTCCAATCCACATAGCACATGCTTGCCCCCCCGGCTGGCAATCTTTATAGACCGCGTGACTATCTCAGGAGGACAGTCCCATGGTCTTCTTTCCCCACCGCCACCTCCTCGGCATCAAGGGCCTCACCGAACAGGACATCACCTTCCTGCTCGACAAGGCCGACGAGGCCGTCAAGATCAGCCGCCAGAGGGAAAAGAAGACCTCGACGCTGCGTGGCCTCACCCAGATCAATCTCTTCTTCGAAGCCTCGACGCGGACGCAGTCCTCGTTCGAGCTCGCCGGCAAGCGGCTCGGTGCCGACGTCATGAACATGTCCGTCGGGAACTCCTCGGTGAAGAAGGGCGAGACGCTGATCGACACCGCGATGACGCTGAACGCCATGCGGCCGGACGTGCTGGTCATCCGCCACTCTTCCGCAGGCGCTGCCGCCCTGCTCTCCCAGAAGGTCGCATGCTCGGTGGTCAACGCCGGCGACGGCCAGCATGAGCATCCGACGCAGGCGCTCCTCGACGCGCTGACGATCCGGCGCGCCAAGGGCAAGCTCTCGCGCATCATTGTCGCGATCTGCGGCGACGTTCTGCATTCGCGCGTCGCCCGCTCCAACATCCTGCTGCTGAACGCCATGGGCGCCCGCGTGCGGGTCGTGGCGCCGGCAACGCTGTTGCCCGCAGGCATCGCCCAGATGGGCGTCGAAGTCTTCCACGACATGAAAGAAGGCCTCAAGGACGCCGACGTCGTGATGATGCTCCGCCTGCAACGCGAGCGCATGTCGGGCGCCTTCGTACCCTCGATCCGCGAATATTTCCACTTCTACGGCCTCGACGCCGAAAAGCTGAAGGCGGCGAAGGAAGATGCGCTCGTCATGCATCCAGGACCGATGAACCGCGGGGTCGAAATCGCCTCCGAAGTCGCCGACGGTCCCCAGAGCGTCATCGAGCAACAGGTGGAAATGGGTGTCGCGGTGCGCATGGCGGTCATGGAGGCCCTGCTCGTCTCCGGCAACCAAGGTCCGAGAACGGAAGGAATGGGCGCATGAGCACGACCACGCCCCTCGTCTTGAAGAATGTCCGGATCGTCGATCCGTCGCGCAGTATCGACGAGGTCGGAACGATCGTCGTCGGGGCCGACGGCCGCATCGTCGCAGCCGGCGCCGACGCGCTGAACCAGGGCGACCCGGACGGCGCGGAGGTGCGCGACTGCCGCGGGCTCACCGCAGTGCCGGGTCTCGTCGACGCGCGCGTCTTCACCGGCGAACCGGGCGCGGAACACCGCGAGACTATTGCCTCGGCCAGCCGGGCTGCGGCCGCAGGTGGCGTCACCTCCTTCATCGTGATGCCGGATACCGACCCGGTGATCGACGACATCGCGCTGGTCGAATTCGTGCGCAAGACCGCCCGCGACACCGCCCTCGTCAACGTCTATCCGGCGGCGGCCCTGACGAAGGGGCTCGATGGCGTCGAGATGACCGAGATGGGGCTTCTGCAGGAAGCGGGCGCCGTCGCCTTCACCAACGGCCGTCACGGCCTCCACGACACGCAGGTCCTGCGCCGGGCGATGACCTATGCACGGGAATTCTCCGCCGTCATCGCGCTCGAGGCGAAGGACAAGTATCTCGGCGCCAACGGCGTGATGAACGAGGGTCTGTTTGCCAGCTGGCTCGGACTTTCCGGCGCTCCAAAGGAGGCCGAGATCATCCCGCTCGAACGCGACCTCAGGATCGCGACGCTCACCCGCGCGAAGTATCACGCCGCGAAAATCTCGGTGCCGGAGTCTGCCGAGGCGATCCGCGTCGCCCGCGAACGCGGCGCGAACGTCACCTGCGCCGTCTCGATCAACCACCTGTCGCTCAACGAGAACGACATCGGCGAATACCGCACCTTCTTCAAGCTGTCGCCGCCGCTGCGCTCGGAAGACGACCGCATGGCCATGGTCGAGGCGATCGCCGACGGCACCGTCGATATCATTGTTTCCTCGCACGATCCGCAGGACGTCGACACCAAGCGCCTGCCCTTCTCCGACGCCGCCGACGGTGCGATCGGGCTCGAAACCATGCTTTCCGCCGCCCTTCGCCTGCATCACAGCGGCCAGGTGTCGCTGATGCGGCTGATCGACGCCATGTCGACGCGGCCGGCCCGCATCTTCGGTCTCGACGCCGGCACACTGAAGGCGGGTGCTCCGGCCGACATCACGCTCATCGACCTCGACGAACCGTGGCTCGTCTCGAAGGAGACGATTGTCTCCCGCTCCAAGAACACGCCGTTCGAGGACGCGCGCTTTTCCGGACGGGCGGTGTCGACCTATGTCCGCGGACGGTGCGTGCATTCGCTATAAGATAAGTAACGGGGGGACACAGTGGCGAACGTCAATTTCCTGCAAATCGGCCTGCCGGCGCTGATCGCGGTGCTGAGCCTGGGCTATCTCCTGGGTTCGATCCCCTTCGGCCTCATCCTCACGCGGATGGCCGGCCACGGCGACCTGCGGCAGATCGGATCGGGCAATATCGGCGCCACCAACGTGCTCAGGACTGGCAACAAGAAGCTCGCGGCCGCGACCCTGCTGCTCGACGCGCTGAAGGCGACGGTGGCCGCAGTGGCCGCCCAGGCCGTATTCGGCGCCAATGCCGGGCTCCTCGCCGGCTTCGCCGCCTTCATCGGACACCTCTTTCCGGTCTGGCTCGGCTTCAAGGGCGGCAAGGGCGTCGCGACCTATATCGGCACCCTGCTCGGGGTCGCGCCGCTGATGGTCGCGGTCTTCGCGGTCGTCTGGCTGTCGCTCGCCTTCCTCACTCGCTACTCCTCGTTGTCCGCGCTGATTGCGACCCTTGTCATTCCGGTTGTATTGTGGATTATTGGCGCCGAGGAAGCCGCCATCGTCACCGCGATCATGACCGTCGTTTCCTGGTGGCGGCACAAGACCAATATCGAGCGCCTGATTGCGGGAACGGAAAACCGGATCGGACAAAAGGGATAGGCGCATGCCCGAGCGCAGCGCAAGACGGAACGGGATTGCGCTGACGGAAAGACAACGGATCGCCTGGCTGCGGCTGATCCGGAGCGACAATGTGGGGCCGGCGACCTTCCGCGACCTCATCAACCATTTCGGCAATGCCGAGGCGGCGCTCGCCGCCCTGCCGGAGCTGTCACGCCGCGGTGGCTCGACGAGGCCCGTCCGCATTGCCAGCGAGGCCGATGCCGTCCGCGAACTGGAAACGGCCCGGCGTCTCGGCGCAACCTTCATCGGCATCGGTGAGCCGGATTATCCGCCGGCCTTGCGACAGATCGACGGCGCACCGCCTCTCCTCGCAGCGTGCGGCGATCTTTCGGCGACGCGCCTTCCACAGGTCGGCATCGTCGGCTCCCGCAACGCCTCGATCGCCGGCGTCAAGTTCGCGAGCCTCATCGCGCGTGAACTCGGCAGGGCGGGCTACGGCGTGATTTCCGGACTGGCGCGCGGCATCGACACCGCCGCCCATCGTGCAAGCCTCGAAACGGGAACGATCGCCGCCATGGCCGGCGGGCTCGACCGCCCCTACCCTCCCGAGAACACCGGACTTCTCGAGGATATCTGCGGCGGTCGCGGGCTCGCGATCAGCGAGATGCCGTTCGGCTGGGAGGCGCGGGCGCGCGACTTCCCGCGCCGCAACCGCCTGATTGCCGGCGCAGCGCTCGGCGTCGTCGTCATCGAGGCGGC
>DATGWU010000479.1:0-1987 GCA_035299345.1 Rhizobium sp. | reverse complement strand
GCTCCCGGCGATAACCGGGCGTGTCGGCAAGGACGCGCGCGACAACCTCTTCTCCCTCGAAAGGATCGAGCGAGCAGTTCGAAAAAACGAGACGGCCGCCATGACGCACCAGTGTCAGGGCATGCCGGAGAAGCGTTTCCTGCAGACTGGCGAGTTTTGCGACGTCCTCCGGGCCTTTGGTCCAGAGCACGTCGGGGTGCCGTCGGACAGTACCCGTTGACGAGCAGGGGGCATCAAGCAAAACGCCGTCGAAGAGTTCGGACGGCCGGAAATCAAGCAGACTGGCGTTCACGCATTCGCACTCGAGATGCAGGCGATTCAGATTGCTCCTCAGCCGCCGTATGCGGCTTTCTGACTGCTCGACGGCAGTGACGATCGCTCCGGCCTGGATAAGCTGCGCCGTCTTTCCGCCGGGTGCCGCGCAGAGATCGGCCACCCGCTTTCCGGAGATATCACTGAGAAGCCGGGCAGGCAAAGCAGCGGCGGCATCCTGCACCCACCATTCGCCGTCGGCAAAACCTTCGAGCGTCGGAATTCCACCACGAAACTCGGCAAGGCGCACACTGCCCGTCGGCAGAACGCATCCATTAAGGCGCTCTGCCCAGACCTGCGGATTGCTCTTCACGGTGATATCGATAGGCGCTGGACGACCTTGGACTTCGGCAATCTGCGCTGCCGCATCCGCTCCGTATATTTTGACAAGACGATCGAAAAACCATTTCGGCGCTGAGGGAAGCGATGCGACACTCGCGAGACGCTCCGCCTTCTCCCGTCCCAATCTGCGCAGCACGGCGTTGACGAGCTTTGCAAACCGTCTGTTGCGAGGATCCCGTGTCGCCTGTTCGACGGCAAGATCGACGGCAGAATGGTCCGGAACGTCGAGATACAGCATCTGCGTTATCGCGACCACGAACAAGTGGTGTAAGGAACGGGCGCCTTCCGGCAACGGCGAGTCGAGAAGCGATGAAAGAATCGCTTCGATTCGCGGCAAATGTCTGAGCGCAGCCTGCAATATTGCCCGGACCAGGGCACGATCCGGCTCGATGAGCGCTCTGTACGCCGGATTGCCGCGCTCCGCATCCAGCATACCGTCCAGAGGTGTCCGGCGATCGACCACAGCCGCGAGAATTTTGGCAGCCGCTATTCTCGCGTCCAGCCCGGCTTTGTCTTCCAACGCAGGTCGGCGACGATCAGGATGGCTGTGGTTGTTTCTTGCCTTGCCGACTTTGGCTTTCTTGTTCTTGTCTCTGTCGTTCAAGACCACGGTCCCTTGGGCGGTTGCGAACCAACGCGGCCACGCCCGGTATCCGGAACAGAGCGCGACCTGCGGGTCGGCTTAACAGCGGAATTGGACCACGTCGATACCGGCCCTGTGTTTTCCGCCATCTGCATCAGCTCCGCGATGCGGTTTTCCGTGTTTGGATGGGTCGAAAAAAGGTTGTCCATGCGTTCGCCGCTCAAGGGATTGATAATGAACATGTGTGCCGTCGCAGGATTACGCTCGGCGTCCTCGTTGACTATCTGGGCGCTGTCGTTCGCAATCTTGCGGAGGGCGGACGCAAGCCACCGGGGATCGCCGCAGATCTCGGCGCCACGACGGTCCGCGGCATACTCGCGGGTACGGCTGATCGCCATCTGAACCAACATGGCGGCGAGCGGAGCGACAATCATTGTAACGAGCAGTCCGACAGCTCCGAGCGGGTTATTCTCGTCGCGGCGGCCGCCGAAGAAGAGGGCAAAATTGCCAAGCATGGAAATCGCGCCGGCAAGCGTCGCGGTAATCGTCATCGTCAGCGTATCTCGGTTTTCGACATGCGCAAGTTCATGCGCCATGACACCGGCCACTTCTTCCGGAGTCAGGCGATTCAGAAGGCCGGTGGAGGCGGCTACGGCCGCGTTCTGCGGATTGCGTCCGGTGGCAAACGCATTCGGCTGCGGACTGTCGAAAACATAGACGCGCGGCATCGGCAGACCCGCCCGGTGCGCC
>DATGWU010000478.1:0-1552 GCA_035299345.1 Rhizobium sp. | reverse complement strand
GGTTCTGGATCTCGTACACGAACAACTGGTCGTCATTGTTTTCGGCGACCTTGTCGAGCTTTGCGATCCACGCCGATATTTTCGGCAGATAGGTCGGCCGGGATGTGATGGCGAGGATCGCGTTCAGGCGCGCATTCGGAATGAAGCGAACCGCTTCCGCATTCGGTCCATCAGTCACGCCGAACGCGGAGTTGAGCTCCTTGACGACATCCTGCGGCTTTGACGTCTTCAGCGGATAAAGGGCGGTCGACATCCCGCGCATCCAGTCAACGTCGAAGACGGAGACGGATTCACGAATGCCGGCAAGCTCGCTGCCGTTTCCGGCAACGACGATGTAGTTCCGCTTGGGATCGGTCCGCAGGACGCTGTCTTTCCGCCCGACCTGCTCGATGATGTCCTTCATTTCATCGGCGGCTATATATTTGAGCTGGATGACTTCGACCCGGGTACCGGGTTCTTTAGCGCTCCGCTGCGCCGTCACCAGCGAGGCCGATGCTGCCGCCTTTTCGAGCGGCACGATCTCGTACCGGTCCTGCTTCTTGACGATGCCGGCGCCGTTCATGGCAAGTGACACTTCGAGAATGTCGATGAGGCTGTCCTTCGTTACCGGCGCGCTCGTTTGTAGCGTCACTGTACCGCCAACTGCCGGGTCGATAAGATAGTTGTAGCCGAGGATGTCGCCGAAGACCTTCTTTGCGGCCTGCGCAACGGGAGCATTCACGAGGTTGATGGTATAACCGTCGCCACCGTCTGCCGTCTTCTCCGGCACGAAGGCCGAGGCGAGGGATCCCGTGAATTCCCCCGAACCCGGCACGGCGAAGCCGTTCGTTGTGTTCTGGGGGGCAGAAGATGAAATTGTCCTGGTGCCCTGATGACCTGTCGCGCTGGACGCCTTCGGGGTTTCGAGGCCGTCCATCAGCGACGACCAGCGATCTTCATCGCTGTCGGAAACGCAGCCGCAAAGCAATAGCGCGACCACGCCGACAACGCAGCAATTTCTGAACACACTCGATCCCCACGCCTAAACCTCGGATAGGCTATTTGTTTTCATAACGGGAAAGTATCGGAATCAGTTCGCGCGGCGCGGGTATCCACAGGAATCCGGGGGAGGCCCGCTGAAGCCACCAAGATTCTGGTCGACTGCCGCTAAGGGGCGCTGGAGCAAGAAGCCGTGGACGAATGCTGCGGGGTGAGGTGGGAGCCGTGGCGGGGAAGACGTTCGACGGCGCGCTCTTTGTGCTTTGTGTTGCCAGGGAGTCTGCTTGTTCTCGCAAGAACGTAGAGCGTGCAACGACTCTGGAAAACCTGCGATTGCATGGCTCCCCGCATTGACAGCGATTCTGCGGCGCCTTACCCGTGGTTGCATTCTACAGGAACAACCATGAAAACGCTCGCCGCCGCGCTGTTCTCCTTTCTTCTTTTGTCTTTCGAGGTTCTGGCAGCTCCGCCCGAGGATGATCTCGCGCAAGTGCAGACGACCACGGAGGCGCTGTTTAGTCCCGGCCTCGACTTAGCCGACGTCAAGCTTGAGGTCGACCACATGGTCGCCCCG
>DATGWU010000477.1:0-1878 GCA_035299345.1 Rhizobium sp. | reverse complement strand
CGAGATCATCGCCGCGACCGTGCTCGGCTACGCGCTCTTCGGCGAATTCCCCGACGCCTCGAAGTGGACCGGCGTCGCGATCATCGTCGGCTCGGGCCTGTTCATCCTCTGGCGCGAGCAGAAGCGCGCGAAACGCGCGGCAATTTAGCGATGCCGTTTATCGCCGCTTAACCGCGTCCGTTCATCGTCCGGAAACCCGGCCCGCATAGGCTCGCGCCAGTTTCATGATGAAACGGGAAAAAAGATGAGCGAACTTCGTCTCTCTTTTCCGGCATGTGTGATCGCCGGGAAGAACAGGCTTACGGCCGACGACCTCCTTTTGCTGCGCAAATACACCTTTCCGGAGGGGATCCGCTCCCCGGACGACGTCGTCGTCATGCTGGCGCTCGATATGCTCTGTCCGGAAAAATGTGCCGAGTGGCACGCCTACTTCGTCGAATCGCTAGCCGACTACATCGTCAACCGCTGCCATCCGGCGGGCTCGCTCGACACGATGAACGCCGTCTGGTTCGAGCAGGTCTTCGCCGACCGCGGCGTCGTGCGTTCTACCCGCGAGCTCGACCTTCTTCTCCACCTGATCGACCTCGCACCGCCGGCGCCGGCAGCCCTGATCGCCCTTGCCCTCGACCAGCTAGCCATGGCTGCTGCGGAAGGACGCGGCCCCCTGCAGGTCGGCCGAACCACGGAGCATGCACATCTTTCACCGGACGACATCGCCTATGTCCGGCGCATCCTGAAGCAGGCCTGCTGCAATGGGCGACTTCTCCTCGGCGAACGCGAGAGAGCCGCTCTGCTGCGGATCGACGGCGCGGTGAGAGGCATCCGCCCTCAGGCGTGGCTCGACCTTCTGAAGGAGGCGGGGATCATGGCCGAAAGCCTGTCGCCGGAAAAGGCCGCCCTCCGGGCACGCTGGCTGCAGGTTCCGGACTCTTTCTTCCTCGACGATCAGCGCGTGGCCTGAACTCTGTTCTCCATTCCTCTTCTTCGCCGCACCGGAAATCCGAACCGCACAGTTTCTGACGCTCTTCGGCCTTGAGCCGGGCGCCGCTCCCGTGCCAAGGTCTCGCTCGATTCACATTCTCAGGGAGTAAAACACCATGGACGTCCGCGCCGCCGTCGCAATCCAGGCCGGAAAGCCGCTCGAAGTCATGACCGTCCAGCTCGAAGGGCCGAAGGCCGGTGAGGTTCTGGTCGAGATCAAGGCGACCGGCATCTGTCATACCGACGACTTCACGCTCTCCGGCGCCGATCCGGAAGGTCTCTTCCCGGCGATCCTCGGCCACGAGGGTGCGGGCATCGTCGTCGACGTCGGTCCGGGCGTCACGAGCGTCAAAAAGGGCGACCACGTCATCCCGCTCTACACGCCGGAATGCCGGGAATGCCCTTCCTGCCTGTCGCGCAAGACCAATCTCTGCACAGCGATCCGCTCGACGCAGGGCCAGGGCGTGATGCCGGACGGCACCTCGCGCTTCTCGATCGGCAAGGACAAGATCCATCACTACATGGGTTGCTCGACGTTTGCGAACTACACCGTCTTGCCGGAGATTGCGGTCGCCAAGGTCAATCCCGACGCCCCCTTCGACAAAATCTGCTATATCGGCTGCGGCGTGACGACCGGCATCGGCGCCGTCATCAATACGGCCAAGGTCGAGCTCGGCTCGACGGCGATCGTCTTCGGGCTCGGCGGCATCGGCCTCAACGTCATCCAGGGCCTGCGGCTCGCCGGCGCCGACATGATCATCGGCGTCGACATCAACAACGACCGCAAGGCCTGGGGCGAGCGCTTCGGCATGACGCACTTCGTCAATCCCACCGAGATCACGGGCGATCTCGTGCCGCATCTCGTCAACATGACCAAGCGCGGCGCCGACCAGATCG
>DATGWU010000476.1:0-4821 GCA_035299345.1 Rhizobium sp. | reverse complement strand
ATCCTGCACCGGCGGGCTGATCGCCGGGGCACTTACCGAGATTTCCGGCTCGTCGGCCGTCGTCGACCGCGGCTTCGTCACCTATTCGAACCGGGCGAAGGTGGAGATGCTCGGCGTCGACGAGAAGGTGCTCGGCTCCTTCGGCGCCGTCTCCCGCGAGACGGCGTTGCAGATGGCGGCCGGCGCTCTTCGCCGCTCGGGTGCGGATCTGGCGGTCGCGGTGACCGGCGTCGCCGGCCCGACCGGCGGCTCGGCGGAAAAGCCCGTCGGCCTCGTCCATATCGCAGCCACACGCCGCGACGGTCGCCTCATTCACCGTGAAATGCGCTACGGCGACCTCGGTCGCAGCGGCATCCGCATGGCGACGGTGACGACCGCCCTCGAAATGCTCCTGGAGCTGGCTGCCAAAGACTGAGTGTGCGACTGCTGCGTTCAGGCTGTGTAGATCTCGTCTGCGCGCTTTTCGAAGGCTTCGGAAAACATGCGGAAGGCGCGGTCGAACATCGAGCCCATGAGCGCGCCGAGGATGCGGCTCTTGAACTCGTAGTCGATGAAGAAATGCACCGCGCAGCCGCCCTCGCCCGCCGGCTCGAAACGCCAGCGGTTGTCGAGATAGCGGAACGGCCCCTCGATATATTTCACGTCGATCATGCGTTCGGCCGGCACGAGAAGCACCTGTGTCGTGAACGTCTCGCGGATCGCCTTGTAGCCGACCGTCATGTCGGCGACGAGCAGGGTCTTGTCGTCCCGCTCCCGCCGCGAACGGATCGCGAGCGCCTCGCACAGCGGCAGGAACTCCGGATAGCGCTCGACATCGGCGACGAGCGCATACATCCGGTCGGGCGAGTGCTTGACGATACGGCGGGTTTCGAACTGTGGCATGAGTTCGACTTAAGCGGGGATCCCTGCGAGATCAAGGAGCTTGGCCATCTCGCTGTGTGATTTCAGCGTCAGCACGGGAACGGCCGGTCCATGCGTGCGGAGTTCATGGACAATTCTCGGCGCGAAGCGGCTCTCGAAGTTCCAGACGTATGAAAGGAATTCCCGGTCCGGCCATCGTTCGACACAACCTTCTGCCATCTCCGGCCGGTGCCGCCCAACATAGCGACTCGCGCGGCGATAGACGCCGAGAAGGCAGCGCCAGCGAGGGAGCCGCACCCAGACGACGAGGTCCGTGCGTGGCAGGCGAATGTCGAAGCTTGATGGATTGGTTCCGTCCATCAGCCAACGGTCGGACTGGACGATCCGGGAAATGATTTGCCTCTGCTCGACCCTCGGTCGCTGGGCCCAGCCGGGAAGCCAGAAGACTTCTCGATCCATGGAGAGATAAGGAAGGTTCAGAGCAGCCGAAATCTTCTGCGACAGCGTCGACTTGCCACCACCAGAGCAGCCAATTATGCAGATCCTTCGCGCTCTTGCCAGAAGCGACGCCGCGCGGTGCATGTCATTGATGAACTCGGGCAATGCGGACCTCCGGCATGAAGCAGCCGGAGCGTGATACGGCATTTCTACGCACGTCAGAAGTGCAAAAAATCCTCAGCGCGCGGCCTGAAGCTTCTCCCGTGCCGCCCTCAGCCGTGCGAAATCGTCGCCGGCGTGATGGGACGAGCGCGTCAGCGGGCTTGCCGATACCATAAGGAAGCCCTTCGAATAGGCGACGGTCTCGTAGGACTTGAATTCGTCGGGCGTGACGAAGCTCATAACCTGATGGTGCTTGCGGGTCGGCTGCAGGTACTGGCCGATCGTCAGGAAATCGACGTCGGCGGTTCTGAGGTCGTCCATGAGCTGGAGGACTTCGTTGCGCTCCTCGCCGAGCCCGACCATGATGCCGGACTTGGTGAACATGGTCGGGTCGAGTTCCTTGACCCGCTGCAACAGCCGGATCGAGTGGAAGTAGCGCGCGCCGGGACGGACAGTCAGGTAGTTGCCGGGCACCGTTTCCAGGTTGTGGTTGAAGACGTCGGGCTTGGCAGCGACGACACGCTCCAGCGCGCCCGGCTTCTTCAGGAAGTCCGGTGTCAGGATTTCGATCGTTGTTTCCGGCGAAGCGGCACGGATCGCCCAGATCACCTTTTCGAAATGCTCGGCGCCACCGTCCTCCAGGTCGTCGCGGTCGACGGAGGTGATGACGACGTGGGTGAGCCCCATCTGCTTCACCGCCTTGGCGACATTCTCGGGCTCGTCCGGATCGAGCGCATTCGGCTTGCCGGTCGCGACGTTGCAGAAGGCACAGGCGCGGGTGCAGATCTCGCCCATGATCATGAACGTGGCGTGCTTCTTGTCCCAGCACTCGCCGATGTTGGGGCAGCCCGCCTCCTCACACACCGTGACGAGCTTGTTGTCCTTCACGATCGAGCGGGTCTCGGCATAGCCCTTCGAGGTCGGCGCCTTGACGCGGATCCATTCGGGTTTGCGCAGCACTTCCGTGTCCGGCCGGTGGGCCTTCTCCGGATGCCGGACGCGCTTTTCCTCAGGGGTCATCCGGTCGA
The DNA here is from genome assembly GCA_035299345.1 of Rhizobium sp. Classification (GTDB taxonomy): domain Bacteria; phylum Pseudomonadota; class Alphaproteobacteria; order Rhizobiales; family Rhizobiaceae; genus Allorhizobium. The sequence continues at coordinate 2,332 of DATGWU010000476.1, read as the reverse complement.
GGATCGTAACCATGTCTACCTGCCTTTTGCCGCTCCAGGCGGCTCCGAAACCTTACTGCAACCCGGCACGCCACCATGATGGGCGATGCCGGCGTCACGGTGTTAGCGCCTGACGAGCTTGACGACGAACAAGAGGAGACTTGCGCCGAGGAAGCCGGTGATCAGGTAGCCGAGCGCACCGCCCGCCACCGTGATGTGGAACTGCGCGAGCACCGCATTGGCGACCACCGAGCCGACGATGCCGAGCACGATGTTCATCAGGATGCCGAAGCGTGCGTCCATCAGCTTGCCCGCGAGCCAGCCGGCGAGACCGCCGATCACAATCGTCAAAATCCAACCCAAACCCTGCATTGCCCCAATCCCTTTGTCGGTCAATATCGACTTTCATATACGATGCCGTTTCCGGCATCACAACACTCAGGCGTTCAGCGCCTGGCCATAGGCATCGAGCACGCTTTCCTTCAGCGTTTCGGAAATGGTCGGATGCGGGAAGATTGTGTGCATCAGCTCTTCCTCGGTCGTTTCCAGATTCATCGCGACGACGAATCCCTGGATCAGTTCGGTCACTTCGGCCCCGACCAGGTGCGCACCCAGCAGCTCTCCGGTCTTCTTGTCGAAGATGGTCTTGACGAGGCCCTGATCCTCGCCAAGCGCGATCGCCTTGCCGTTGGCGACGAAGGGGAAGCGACCAACGCGGATATCACGGCCCTCGGCCTTGGCCTTGGCCTCCGTCAGGCCCACCGAAGCGACCTGCGGGTGGCAATAGGTGCAGCCGGGGATCTTGGCCTTGTCCATCGGGTGGACGTTCGGCAGGCCGGCGATCTTCTCTACGCAGATCACCGCCTCGTGTTCGGCCTTGTGGGCCAGCATCGGCGGACCGGCGACGTCGCCGATCGCATAGATGCCCGCGACATTGGTGCGGCCGTAGCCGTCGATCTGGATGAAACCGCGGTCGGTCTTCACGCCGAGCGCCTCGAGGCCGATGTTCTCGACATTGGCCTGCACGCCGACGGCCGAAATCATCCGGTCGGCAGTGATCTTCTCGATCGAGCCATCCTTCTTCTCGACATGGGCGGTCACGGAATTCGCGCCCTTCTCGACCTTGGCGACCTTGGCTTCCAGCAGGATCTTCATGCCCTGCTTCTCGAACTGCTTCTTGGCGAGGGCGGAGATCTCCGCATCCTCCACCGGCATGACCTGACTCATGACCTCGACGACGGTCACCTCCACACCGAGAGTGCGGTAGAAGGAAGCGAATTCGATGCCGATCGCACCGGAGCCCATGACGAGCAGCGACTTCGGCATTTCTTCCGGCTTCATCGCTTCGAAATAGGTCCAGATCAGCTTGCCGTCCGGCTCGATGCCGGGAAGTGCGCGCGGGCGGGCGCCGGTCGCGACGATGATGTGCTTGGCCGTATAGGTGCCCTCGCCGAGGGTGTTCTTCGGCAGCGGCGCCTGCGGCTGCTGGATCGCCTTTGTCGTCTTGGAGACGACGATCTCGCCGGGCTTGGAAAGTTTCGCCTCGCCCCAGATCACGTCGACCTTGTTCTTCTTCATGAGGAAGCCGACGCCGCCATTCATCCGCTGCGCGATGCCACGCGAGCGGGCAACAATCGCCTTCAGGTCGGGCGTGACGGTACCTTCGATCTTCACGCCGTAGTCACCGGGATGCTTGGCATAGTGGTAGATTTCGGCGGAGCGGAGCAGCGCCTTGGTCGGGATGCAGCCCCAGTTCGAGCAGATGCCGGCGAGGTGCTCGCGTTCGACGATGGCCGTCTTCAGCCCGAGCTGGGCCGCGCGGATCGCCGCAATGTAGCCGCCGGGGCCGGAACCGATAATGATGACGTCATAAGCGTTGGACACGGGCCTTCATCTCCTCTTTGTCGGGAACGGGCTCCCCTGTCGCGGGAAGCCCTTCCAAGGGACGAAGCCTCCGGCGATCACGCCGTCGTCAGCATCCCGTAAATCTCGTCCTTCAGAACCATCCGCTGCTTGCGCATCGTTTCCATCTGCGCATCGCCGACCGGTTCCACTTCCGTCTCAGCCCGGTGGATCGCGCGGTTGATCTCGCGATACTCATCGAGCAGTTCGGCAAAATGCTCATCGCTCGCCTTGAGCTCGTGCATCTTGCCGACGAGTTCCGGAAACTCGTCCTGGATTTCGTGCGGCGTATTCGACATCACTTCTTCTCCTCGTGAGGGGGTTACGAAGTGAGCCATATACGCTCGTCAGCCGCTCTCCTTGATCTTGGTCAACTTTCTCCGAAAGCCATTCACAGTCCGAGCATCATCCGCACGACGGGTTCGATCGCACGCCCGATGGCCCGGGTGTT
>DATGWU010000475.1:0-15574 GCA_035299345.1 Rhizobium sp. | reverse complement strand
TCGGACGACTGCTATAGGCCTCCTCACGACCTGAACGAGCTGAAAGGTGCAAAAGGATGAGCAGCGCCGCGACGATTAAGGTACGGCCCACGGGCGCGACGGCTACTTTGGGGCGCACTGGCTTTCCGCACGTTGTGTCGGAGACGGGCGGGGTGATCGATGTCAGGACCGGTGTCGCAGAGGCGGGTTTCAATCCGCTCGACCTGCTCTATGCTTCGTTGTCGGCATGTCTGGCGATGAGCGCTCGCATTGCGGCGAGCAGGCTCGGTATGCTGGATCGCCTGACGTCCGTTACCGTGCATGTCACCGGCTCAAAGGCGCCGGGCGAGCCTTCGCGCATCGCGCGCTTCGACGTCGAGTTCAGGATCGCCGGTGATTTCGCTGAAGCGACGAGAGAGGAAATTGCCCGTCTTGCCGAAAGCGAGATCTGCACGGTGAGCAATACCATCAAGGATCAGCCAGACTTCGCGATCACGGTCGGCGGCCCCGACGGAGGTCACGATGCCGGTGCATGACCGTGGGTCCACCCATCAGATAGAACCCGCCTCGACCATGTAACTGCCGGCGGTGCCCATGAGCGCATCGTCGGAGGCGCGGACGATTTCGTCGCCGGTGCCGGAGGCGTCGCCGGTCAGGTGCCGCGGGGCACCGTCATGCTGGCGCCTCATACGTCTCTCACATCAGCAATAGGTGATTCGCACCTGTCAGCGCTGCCCGATGCGCCGTCGGATCTGCAGCGTTCCGCTTGGCTCAAGCTTTGCGCAAGCGAATTCTCTTACGGACGAAGGGTCAGCCGGGATGTCGACCGGCCTCAAGGGGACAATGATATGTCGAACGAAGCCGATCACTTCTACCACCGCCAGGACCTCGACGTGCAGGTTCTCATCGCCGAAAACAGGGGCGACGAGCTTACCGATATCCTCGTGGAGGCACTCTATGACGCCTTCCGCATCCTGCGTGACGAGGCGGAAGGCGAAACGCTACACTAGTGCGGTGACCCGACCTCCCACCCAGGATTGCCGATCACCGTCTCGCTTCGCTGCGGGCCGTCGGCAGGTCGATATGATGGACATTCAGCTCCGCCTGCTTCATGCCCTTTTTCGAATGTTACAGTTTGCGCGGTGATTCGCATCGTGCCGGCCGGAGGCCGGACAGTACCAATTCCAGCCGCCGGCGCGCAGCGCTGAGCGGCCTCAACGGCTCCGGGAGACGAGCATGACGGACAACAGGAAACCGGAGATTACCGAGATGCGGCCCAAGATTGCGGTCATCGGTGTCGGGGGCGGCGGCGGCAACGCGGTCAACAACATGATCGCCGAGGGGCTGGAGGGCGCGGAGTTCATCGTTGCCAATACGGATGCCCAGGCTTTGACCATGTCTAAGGCTGCGCGGATCATCCAGCTGGGTGCGACAGTGACGCAGGGGCTCGGCGCCGGTTCCTTGCCCGACGTCGGCCGTGCCGCAGCCGAGGAGTCGATCGACGAGATCATGGACCATCTGGCCGGCACGCACATGTGCTTTGTGACGGCTGGCATGGGCGGCGGCACCGGAACCGGTGCCGCGCCCGTCATCGCGGAGGCGGCCCGCCGGGCCGGCATTCTGACGGTCGGGGTCGTCACCAAGCCCTTCACGTTCGAGGGCCGGCGCCGCATGCAGGCTGCGGAAGAGGGCATCGAACGCCTGAGGGAAAGCACCGATACCGTCATCGTCATTCCGAATCAGAATCTCTTCCGCGTCGCAGACGCCAAGACGACCTTTGCAGACGCCTTCTCGATGGCTGACCGGGTGCTCTATTCCGGCGTCGGATGCATCACGGACCTGATCGTCAAGGAGGGCCTGATCAATCTCGATTTCGCCGACGTCAAGACGGTAATGCGCGACATGGGACGCGCCATGATGGGAACGGGCGAAGCGTCCGGGGAGGCTCGCGCGATGAAGGCGGCGGAAGCGGCAATCTCGAATCCGCTGCTCGACGAAGTCTCGATGAAGGGCGCCCGCGGCGTGTTGATTTCGATCTCCGGCGGAACCGACATGACCTTGTTCGAAGTGGACGAGGCCGCTACCCGGATCCGCGACGAAGTCTACCATGACGCCAACATCGTCGTGGGTGCGATCTTCGACCAGAGCCTTGCCGGAAAGTTCAGGGTTTCGGTGGTCGCGACCGGACTGAGCGATCCCCTCTCGACAGAAGACGGAACGGTGGTCGGAGGCGAGGGACACATGAGCGAAGGCATGTCCCGACTGTTGCAGTAACTGTTGTGATGGCCGCGACGATCTAGATCGATACGAGAAGGATCGAGCGGCCGCTCGTCACATCGCCAACGAGTTGGCGAACGTTCGTGATCTCGCGTTCTGGCAGGGCAAGCGTGAGCTCGGCGCCTTCGGCCGTGAATGCCTCTCCCTCAATGCTGAGATTAGGCACAGCAAGCAGGCGCGCCTTGACGAGCGCCAGGTCGGCAAAGCCGGCCCGTACTTGTGCAGGTATTCGCGCGACGATGAGACCTTTCGGAGCAGCACGGAGGCAGGCTGCTGAAGTTCCCCCGTATGCGCGGATCAAGCCCCCGCTGCCGAGCAGGATACCGCCGAACCAACGGCTGACAACGATGGCTACGTTGTCCAGCGACTGCCCGTCGATCGCCTGCAGGATCGGCTTGCCGGCTGTACCGCTCGGCTCACCGTCGTCGTTGAACCGGTATACCGCGCCGACGCGCCAGGCCCAGCAGTTGTGGCCGGCGGACGGTTCTGAATGGGCATCAATGAAATTCCTGGCCGCCGCCTCGCTCGTGACCGGACCGGAGACGGCCTGAAAACGGCTTTTCCGGATTTCCTGCGCAAAGGTTTCGATGGTCTCAAGCGTATACATTCCCGATCTCCCGGCACATGGCTTAGGACACCGGCACCAAGAAGGCTAGAGTTCCAATCTCTGGCTAATCGGACCAGCTGTGGGTGGTCTCGTCCAAAAAGCGACCTCAAAACTGCCGAAAAGCGCCTCAATTGCGGTTTCAGTCACATTTTTACGGCAAGTTCGTGTCATCGGCTCGACAAGCGGCTTGTAATCGCTATGCTGCGCCCCATACCGCTTTGGTGGTAGAAAAATACTAAAATCGTGCCAATTCAAGAAAACACGAATGAAGATCGGCTCGACCCGAACAAAATTCTCCCCTTCTCAGTTTCTTCGATCAGTGCGGCCGACCGTCGGTCTAGCCTTGATTGCGGAAGAGACCGCCTCGGGTTTTCTCGCGGCGAGGTGGCGAACGCGTGTGTGTAAGGAGTTCGGAGAATGCTGCCATCCCTAGGTGGGTGGCGCGAGCCGTTGAAACAACTCGGGCCGGTGGTCCGGTCCTCAATTGGGAGACACACTATGAAGTACAAACTGGGTATCGCTGCTGCACTGCTTTCGGCGACCTTCTTCGCCAGTGCCGCGAGCGCCAAGACCTTCGTCTATTGCTCGGAAGGTTCGCCGGAAGGCTTCGACCCCGGTCTTTATACGGCCGGCACCACCTTCGATGCCTCTGCGCATCCGGTCTACAGCCGACTGCTGGAATTCGAACCTGGTACGACCAAGCCGGTCGCGGGTCTCGCCGAGAGCTGGACGGTCTCCGAGGATGGTAAAGAATACGTCTTCAAGCTGCGCAAGGACGTCAAGTTCCATACGACGGACTTCTTCACGCCGACCCGCACGCTGAATGCGGACGACGTCGTCTTCTCGATCGATCGGCAGATCAACAAGAGCAATCCCTGGAACCAGTATGTCGCCGGTGCCGCTTGGGAATATGCAGCAGGCATGGGCTTTCCCGATCTGATCAAGTCGGTCGAAAAGGTCGACGACCTGACGGTCAAGTTCGTCCTCAATCGTCCGGAAGCGCCGTTCCTCGCCAATCTCGCAATGCCTTTCGCTTCGATCGCTTCGAAGGAATATGCCGACAGCCTCGACGCCGCCGGCAAGAAGGAACAGCTGAACCAGATGCCGGTCGGAACCGGACCGTTCGTCTTCGTCGGTTACCAGCAGGACGCGGTCATCCGCTACAAGAAGAATGCCGACTACTGGGGCGGTGCCCCGAAGATCGATGATCTCGTCTTCGCGATCACGACCGATGCAGCGGTGCGTTATCAGAAGCTCAAGGCTGGCGAATGCCACCTGATGCCCTATCCGAATGCCGCCGATGTCGAAACCATGAAGGCGGATCCGGCTCTCACGGTCATGGAACAGGAAGGCCTCAACGTCGCCTACCTCGCCTACAACACGACCCAGGCGCCGTTCGACAAGGTTGAAGTCCGCAAGGCGCTGAACAAGGCGATCAACAAGCAGGCGATCGTCGACGCCATCTTCCAGGGAATGGCAACGCCCGCGAAGAACCCGATTCCGCCGACCATGTGGTCCTATAACGACAAGGTCGAAGACGACAGCTACGACCTCGACGCCGCCAAGAAGATGCTCGAAGAAGCCGGCGTCAAGGACCTGTCCATGAAGCTGTGGGCGATGCCGGTTTCGCGTCCCTACATGCTGAATGCCCGTCGTGCAGCCGAAATCATCCAGGACGATCTGGCAAAGATCGGGGTGAAGGCCGAAATCGTGTCCTACGAATGGGCCGAGTATCTCGACCGCTCCAAGGCGAAGGATCGGGACGGCGCCGTCATGCTCGGCTGGACCGGTGACAATGGCGATCCGGACAACTTCCTCGACACCCTGCTCGGCTGCGACGCCGTCGGTGGCAACAACCGTGCCCAGTGGTGCAACAAGGAGTTCGACGAGCTTGTGAAGAAGGCGAAGGTTACGTCCGATCAGGCTGAGCGGACTAAGCTCTATGAGGAGGCTCAGGTCGTCTTCAAGCGCGAAGCGCCGTGGGCCACGCTCGACCACTCGCTGTCGGTCGTCCCGATGCGCAAGGAAGTCAGCGGCTTCGTGCAGAGCCCGCTTGGTGATTTCACCTTCGAGAACGTCGATATCGCCGAGTAAAGGCGTATATTAGAACTTTTGCCGCGGGATGCGTTGCGCCTCCCGCGGCATTCGTACTAATAGAGCACCCAATTGAAGCAGGTCATGCTTGGCGGCTGAGGTCTGGCCGTTCCGGATGTGTATCCGTCAACCAGATCTTCCGCAGACACAGCGACAGGTTCCCTATGTTCAGCTTCCTTTTGCGGCGCCTCGCCGTGTTGATCCCGACATTTATCGGGGTTTCGATCATCGCCTTCTCGTTCATCCGGCTGTTGCCGGGCGATCCCGTTGCGTTGCTTTCCGGCGAACGGGTAATGTCGCCGGAGCGCCATGCCGAAATCAGCGCTCATCTCGGACTGGATAGGCCGCTCGTCGTACAATATCTCGACTATCTCGGCGGGATCGTGACTGGCGATTTCGGTACTTCTATCGTTTCGAAGACGCCGATCCTCGAGCAGTTCCTCTCTCTCTTCCCCGCCACGGTCGAGCTGTCATTGTGCGCGATCGTCATCGCCGTCCTCCTCGGTATTCCGGCGGGCGTCTTTGCAGCAATCAAACGGGGCTCATTCTTCGACCAGGCTCTCATGGGAGTTGCGCTTGTCGGTTACTCGATGCCGATCTTCTGGTGGGGGCTGCTACTGATCATCCTGTTTTCTGGTATCCTGCAATGGACGCCGGTCTCTGGCCGCATCTCGCTGATGTATTTCTTCCCGCCCGTCACCGGTTTCATGCTGATCGACTCCCTCCTGTCGGATCAGAAAGGCGCATTCCTTTCCGCGCTCAGTCATCTTGTGCTGCCGTCGATCGTGCTCGCGACGATACCGCTTGCGGTGATCGCGCGGCAGACGCGCTCGGCGATGCTGGAGGTACTCTCCGAAGACTACGTGCGCACAGCGCGTGCAAAGGGTCTCTCGCCGTTCAGGGTGATCGGTGTCCACGCGCTGCGAAACGCCATGATCCCGGTCATCACGACGATCGGCCTGCAGATCGGCGTCATGCTCGCGGGAGCAATCCTGACCGAAACGATCTTCTCCTGGCCGGGGATCGGCAAATGGATGGTCGATTCCGTCTTCCGCCGTGACTACCCGGTCATCCAGGGTGGCCTGCTGCTGATCGCGGCCATCATCATGATCGTCAATCTCATCGTTGATCTGCTTTACGGCCTGATCAACCCTCGTATCCGGCACTAGAAGGAGAAAATCCCATGGCCGATACCATCAACGATATCGACAACTCTCCAGAGATCCTCTCGACCGCCGCTCTGCGGCGGAAGATGCTCAAGGAGTTCTGGTTCTACTTCTCTGAAAACCGCGGCGCCGTCATCGGGCTCTTCGTCTTTCTCCTCTTGGTGATCGTCGCCGTCTTTGCGCCGTTCATCGCGCCGCATTCTCCCTTTGAGCAATACCGCGACGCGGTGCTTCTCCCTCCGGCCTGGATCGAGGGCGGCCACGGCACCCATCTGCTCGGCACCGATCCTGTCGGCCGCGACATTCTCTCCCGTCTCCTCTACGGCGCGCAGTATTCTCTCTTCATCGGTGTTTTTGTGACCACACTGTCGCTGTCTTCGGGCGTCCTGATCGGAGTCTTCGCAGGCTATTACCGCGGCTGGGTCGACACCATCATCATGCGCCTGATGGACATTATCCTCGCCTTTCCGTCGCTGCTGCTCGCGCTCGTTCTGGTCGCGATCCTGGGCCCCGGCCTGACCAACGGCATGATCGCCATCGCGCTCGTCTTGCAGCCGCACTTCGTGCGTCTTACGCGCGCGGCGGTCATGAGCGAGAAAGGTCGCGACTATGTCACGGCGTCCCGCCTTGCGGGCGCCAGCCCGCTACGGCTCATGTTCCGGACCATCCTTCCGAACTGCATGGCACCATTGATCGTTCAGGGGACGTTGTCTTTCTCCAATGCCATCCTCGACGCGGCGGCGCTTGGCTTTCTGGGCATGGGCGCCCAGCCGCCGGCGCCCGAGTGGGGAACGATGCTCGCTGAGGCGCGTGAATTCATCCTTCGGGCCTGGTGGGTCGTCACCTTCCCCGGTCTTGCAATCCTCATCACCGTGCTGGCGATCAACCTGATGGGCGACGGCCTGCGCGACGCACTCGATCCGAAGATGAAGAGGTCGTGACATGGCCCTGCTCGAAATCCAGACTCTAACGGTCGAGTTCGAAACCGCGACGGGGTGGTTCAAGGCCGTCGACGGCGTATCGCTCTCGGTCGAAGCCGGTGAAGTGCTGGCGATCGTCGGTGAGTCCGGCTCGGGAAAGTCGGTTTCCATGCTGGCCGTCATGGGGCTCTTGCCCTGGACGGCGAAGATCACCGCCGATCGCATGCTGTTCCAGGGGCGGGACATCCAGAATCTGTCGCCAGCGGCCCGCAGGGAACTGATCGGCAAGGACATTGCGATGATCTTCCAGGAGCCGGTCGCAAGTCTCAATCCGTGTTTCACGGTCGGCTTCCAGATCGAGGAAGTTCTTCGTGTTCATATGGGGATGGACAAGAAGGCGCGCCGGACGCGCGCAGTCGAACTGCTCCGCCAGGTCGGCCTTCCCAATCCGGAAGAACGGCTCGGCCATTTCCCGCACCAGATGTCGGGCGGTCAGTGCCAACGTGTGATGATTGCCATGGCAATCGCCTGCGATCCGAAACTTCTGATCGCCGACGAGCCGACTACGGCGCTTGACGTCACCATCCAGAAGCAGATTCTCGACCTTCTGATGTCGCTGCAGGCGAAGAATGGCATGGGACTCATCATGATCACCCACGACATGGGCGTGGTGGCGGAGACAGCCGATCGGGTAATCGTCCAATACAAGGGCCGGAAGATGGAAGAAGCCGACGTCCTGTCGCTCTTCGAATCGCCGAAGAGCAACTACACCAGAGCGCTGCTTTCCGCGCTGCCGGAAAACGCAACAGGTGACCGCCTGACGACGGTTTCCGATTTCATGATCGGAGCGGAAGCCGCGGGAGAAGACGCATGAGCGCTATGCAGGAAAAGACCAGGCCGATGCTCGAGATCCGCGACATCAAGCGCGACTATCACGTGCCGACCGGTCTCTTCAAACCGGAAAAGATCGTTCATGCCGTGAAGGGAGTATCCTTCTCTCTGGAGACCGGAAAGACGCTGGCGATCGTCGGTGAAAGCGGTTGCGGCAAATCGACTCTCGCCCGCATCCTCACCTTCATCGACGAACCGACGTCAGGCGAGCTCTTTATCGACGGCAACAAGGTCGACACCCGTCCCGGACACCTGACCCACGAGATGCGTCAGAAGGTGCAGATCGTCTTTCAGAACCCCTACGGATCGCTCAATCCTCGCCAGAAGATTGGCGACGTCCTCGGTGAACCGCTGCTGATCAATACCGGCATGTCGGCGGCCGAGCGGCGGGAGCGCGCGACCGAGATGCTGGTCAAGGTGGGTCTGGGACCGGAACACTACAACCGGTATCCGCATATGTTCTCCGGCGGCCAGCGCCAGCGCATTGCGATTGCCCGCGCCTTGATGCTCAATCCGAAGCTTCTCGTCCTCGACGAACCGGTGTCGGCCCTCGACCTTTCCGTCCAGGCGCAGGTCCTCAATCTGCTCGCCGACCTGCAGGACGAATTCGGACTGACCTACGTCTTCATCAGCCACGACCTATCGGTGGTTCGATACATCGCCGACGAGGTCATGGTGATGTATTTCGGCGAAGCTGTCGAATACGGTACCCGCGATGCGGTATTTTCCGACCCGCAGCACGAGTACACGAAGACGCTGTTTGCTGCGACGCCACGGGCGGACGTCGAATCGATCCGGGCACGCTTGGCTGCGAAGGGTCGGCTGAAGGCTGTCGGCTGACGATCACACTGCCGGCTGCGGCTCGAACACAGTAGTGCAAGTTCGGGGTCAGGTCTCGTCCTGACCCGGGCGGTGACAGGAAACCGAACGTCCGGGCGAAACCGGGCGCAATACCGGGCGTTCGGTCCCGCATCGTTCGATTGCGCGCGGGCACCTCGTTCGGAACGCGCAACCATTTTCTCCTGCCGGAGCTTTGAGCGGCGGCTGCACCTGCGGCAGCTGCCTTTGGTGCGCCTGGACATTCGGCTCAGCTGCCGCCAAGGCTTGCGAATATGGATGGAGCGGTCTCCGGAAGACCTCGTCGGCGGGTCCCGTCTCCACGATCCGGCCGCCATACATCACGCCCACCGTGTCGGCAACGCAATCAACTGCTGCAAGATTGTGGCTGATGAAGAGGAATGCGACGCCACGGCGCTCGCGCAAATCCATGATGAGATTGAGGATCTGGGCCTGAACCGAGAGATCGAGCGCGGAGACCGGCTCGTCCGCGATGACCAGCTTCGGTTCCGTCACCAGTGCGCGGGCGATCGCGATGCGTTGGCGTTGCCCACCGGAGAACTCATGCGGGTAGCGGCGCATATGATCGACGGATAGTCCGACACTTTCCAGTACTTCGGCCACCCTGTCCTCAATCTGCCGACGACCGAGAGGTACCGGCAAGGCATGAAGCGGCTCGGCCACGGTCCTGCCGATCCGCTGGCGTGGGTCGAGCGATCCGAACGGGTCCTGGAATACCATCTGGAACGCGCTGCGCCGGTGCCTAAGCCGGCGGGCGGACAACGTGAAAAGGTCGTCTCCGTCGAATATGACCTTGCCGGATGTCGGTCGGTCGAGCGCCGCAACAATGCGCGCGAGTGTCGATTTGCCGGAGCCGGACTCACCGACCAGTCCGAAGATGCTCGCGGGCTCCATACGGATCGACACGGAGTCGAGTGCCCGATGGCGATGTGGGGACGAGAACCAGGCATGTGAGACGTAGTCACGCGTCAGCTCTTGCACGTCGAGAAGGGGCGCGTTCATCGGGAGGTCTCCCGCGCGGGATCATGGATGCAGCGGCTGCCTCTTCCCTCCGGCAGCGGGATCCAGGGCGGGTCCACCTCATGGCAACGCGCCTCACGCTCCGGGCATCGATCGGAAAAGGCGCAACCGCGCGGAAGATGAGCGAAGCGTGGCACTGCTCCCGGAATGGCGGCGAGGCGCTGTCCTCTTTCGAGACGACGCGGGACGGCGCGCAGCAGGCTGCGTGTATACGGGTTGACGGGGTCGGCAAGAGCCACCCGCGTCGCACCCTCCTCCATTATCCGCCCTGCGTACATAACGATCATGCGCTCGCAGATGCGGGCGACGACGCCGAGATCGTGGCTGACGAAGATGAGCGCCATGCCCTGTTCGCGGACGAGTTCATCGAGGATGTCGAGGATCTCCGCTTGCACGGTGGTGTCCAGGGCCGTCGTGGGTTCGTCCGCAATCAGCAAGGCCGGCTCCAACGCAAGAGCGATCGCGATGCCGACACGCTGGCGCTGTCCGCCGGACATTCCGTGCGGATAGGTTCCGGCTCGGCGACGGGCGCCCGGAATCCGCACCCGGTCGAGTAGTCGCAGAGCCTCGGCACGAGCAGCTCGCCAGCTCATTCCCCGGTGCCAGACCAGACCCTCCGCAACTTGATCGCCAACCGTCATAGCTGGATTGAGGGCAGTCGCAGGTTCCTGGAAGATCATGCCGATCCTGTTTCCGCGCACTTGGCACATCTCGTCCTCCGAGAGCGCCAGCAGATCTTGCCCCTCGAAAGCAATGCCGCCGTCCGAACTGGTCGCGGCGGGCAGTAAGCCCATGATCGCGAGGGCGAGCAGGGACTTTCCGGATCCGGATTCCCCGACGATTCCGAGGGTCTCGCCCCGTCGCAGATCGAACGAGACATCGCGTAATACCGCGGACGTCGCGTTGCCGCTTCCGTGGAGCGAGACGGTCAGTCCGTCGACGGCAAGCAGGGTTTCGCCCTTCATCGGCGACCCTCGGTGCGCGGATCGAGCATATCCCGTAGCCCATCGCCGACCATGTTGAAGCCGAGGACGGCTGCGGCAATCGCACTTCCGGGCAGAACGGCAAGCCATGGAGCGGTTTCGAGATAGGTCTGCGCATCGGCGAGCATACGGCCCCAAGTTGGTGCAGGCGGCGGTGTCCCTAGTCCAAGGAAGCTCAAGCCCGCTTCGGTCAGGATCGCGAGGCCGAGCTGGACCGCCGCCTGTACGATGATCTGGTTTGCGATGTTGGGAAACACATGCTCGATGGTGATGCGCAAATCGCCCTTGCCCGCACCGCGTGCAGCAAGGACATAATTTCGCGACCAGATCTGTCGTGCCGCACCGGCGGCGACGCGTGCGAAGACGGGGACCATGAACACGGCGATGGCAATCACCGCGGTCGTCCGCCCCGTCCCGAGAAACGCGCCGAGCATCATCGCCGACAGGATCGGCGGAACGGCAAAGACCACGTCTGCCGTGCGCATGACGAATGCTTCCGGAAGACCTCGTCTGGCGGCGGCAAACATCCCGATCAGAGTCCCCGTCGAGGCGCCGATGGTGACGGCCGCGGTTGCGATCGACAGCGAGTTCCATGCTCCGGCCATCAGCATGGACAGGACGTCGCGCCCGTATTGGTCGGTCCCGAGCAGACCGAAGGATAGCGGCGGCTGCAGCTTGTGTGTGATCTGCATTTTGCCCGGAGGGAGGGGTGTCCACACCAGTGAGATGAGCGCAACGGCGACGAGAGTGGTGGTCAGTATTCCGCCGACGAAAAGTCCGATGCTGCGTCTCGTCATCCGGTAGACCAGCCGGCTGACCTTCGGCATCCCCATCTCGTCGATACGCCTCATGTCGTCGCCTCGCGCAGTCGCGGGTCGAAAAAGAGGTAGGAGAGATCGACCAGGAAATTCACGACGACCACGAGACCTGCAAAGAACAGCACGACGTCCTGCAAGACGACGACGTCCCGTTGCATCAGCGACTGGTAGGCGAGCCTGCCCAGCCCCGGCAGGTTGAAGAGGTTCTCGACCAGGATCGCTCCGGCAACGAGGAAGGTGAATTGCAGGCCGAGAATCGTGACGACGGGAACCATGGCGTTCGGAACCGCGTGCCGCCAGAGTGCGACTCTTTGGGGAAGCCCCTTGGCGCGGGCGGTGCGTACATAATCTTCGTTCAGTACCTCGAGGACGGCCGAGCGGGTTACACGGGTCAGAACGCCGGCCTGCGGGAGGGCAAGTGCCACGGCCGGCAAGACGAGTGATTTCAACGCCGCCCAAAGACTGCTTTCCCAGCCCGGGAAACTACCGGACGGCATGATGCGCAGGCGGACGGAAAAGAGGAGAATCAATAATAGCGCGACCCAAAAGCCCGGCACCGCGATGAAGAGTTGCGAGACAACGCCGACCACATGGTCGAAGGCGGAATTGCGCCGGGCCGCAGAAAAGGCTCCGAGCGGCACGGCGATCGCAACCGAGAGGAAGACGGCAATAGCGGTTAGCGGAATGGTGATTGCGAGACGTTCAGCAAGCAGTTCGGAAACCGGAACGCCGTAGACATAGGACGTGCCGAAATCGCCACGAGCGGCACTCGCAAGCCACATGAAATAGCGAAGCAGGAGAGGCCGATCGAGTCCCAGCTCGTGCCGCAGGGCAACAAGTGTGTCCGGGCTCGCCGACGTACCAAGCATGATTGCTGCGGGATCGCCCGGCAGCGCGTCCATGACGACGAAGACAAGCGCCGACACGGCAAGAAGCGTCAGCAGCAGGGCGACCACCCGGCGCGTCAGTGCAGTCAGCATCGCGGATCTCCGGTACCGTCACAGGCGACAGGGCCAAGGCTTTGCGCTGCGTCGTCGTCAGAGCCCACGCGCGTCGCATACCTGCGCTCGCTCGCGATCCTCGCGAGGGTAGGGTTCATTCTTTCCAATGCACGTCCGTCAAAACATTCGAGGGAATCGGCTCGTTCCGCCAAAGCCCCTCTATTCCCTTGTTCCAGATTCCGAGCTTTGGCATCACGAACAGATAGAGCGCAGGCACATCCTCTGCGAGGACCGTCTGAACATCGCCATAGATCGCATCTCGTGCAACCGGATCGGTTGTCTGTTCCGCCTTCGCTATGAGTTCGTTCAGCACTGGATTTCTGTAGTTGAAGTAGTAGGAGTCGCGGCTGTAGATGTCGATGTCCATGGGTTCAGCGTGAGCAACGATCGTCATGTCGTAGTCAGCGTTCTTGAAGACTTCCTGCACCCACTTTGCAGGGAATTCCGTGGGTTCGATGGTCATCGTCACGCCGATTTCCGCGAACATGGCTTGCATGATCTCAGCGCTGCGGGTGGCATAAGACATTTGCGGTGCTCGCATGACAAAGCTGAAGCCATCGGGATAACCGGCTTCGGCGAGCAGCGCCTTGGCTTTCTCCGGATCGTAACGATAGATGCCGGTCAGGTCGATGAAGCCCGGATCGTTCGGCGTGTAGTGGCTGCCGATCGGGGTTCCGAAGCCGGACCAGGCGCCATCAACCAATGTCTTGCGATCGAGCGCCATCATCAGCGCCTGCCGGACACGCTTGTCGGCGAACGGCTTGCGGGTATTGTTCATGCCTGCGACGACCTTGAGTTCCGTATTGCCGATGACGGTTGTCAGGTTCGCGTCCTTCTCGAAGCTCCCGACGAGCTCCGGCGCGCCGAACTCCGGAAAGGCATCGACGTCGCCGGACTTCAGGGCGGCCGCCTGAGCCTGCGGATCCGATATGAAGCGGAACGTGACCTTGTCCAGTCCGAGCGACACGTCCTTGTTCCAATAGTCCGGATTGGCGGCGAGGTCGACCTTGTCGCCTTTCGCCCACCGGACGAACCGGAACGGACCCGTCCCGACCGGTGTCGTCTTGTCGTTTTCAGCGGTCCTGGTTCCCACGATCACGGATGACGGCCATGCGAGCCAGTAGAGCAGACTGCCGGCCGGCTCCCTCAGCTTCAGGACGAGCGTCTCCGCGTCCGGGGTTTCGATTGTAGCTATCGACGCAAAGAAGCGCTTCTGCGGATTGACCGAGTCGGCGCCGCGGGCGCGTTCCAGGGAGGCTTTCGCAACGGCAGAATCAAACGTCTCGCCATCGTGAAAGGTCACGTTCCGGTGCAGCTTGAAGGTGTAGGTGAGACCATCGGCGGAAATGGTCCAGCTCTTTGCGAGTTGAGGTTTGATGTTGCCGTCGCGGTCGATTGTGACGAGGCCTTCGAAGACATTCTGCCAGGTGACCTGGCCGATCGCGACGGGCGCAGCGATCGTGGGGTCAAGTCCGATCGGCTCGATTGCCATGCCGAGGACGAGCGACCTGTCGGATTTTCCGGCGAGTGCAGATGCGGGCGCCGCAAGACTCGCCGAGACCAAGAAAGTGAACAGGAGTCCGTTCGACAGACGGCGTCTGGCCGCCTGAAAGGCGTTGATCATCAAAAAATCCCCTCCTGGAGTGCGTTGCCGGACGTCGCGCGTCGGCACTCTCGATGGAAATAGTGGCATTTCGCAACCGCTCACACAACGGCGTTTCTGCCATCGTCCGCGTACATGAACGCCAGATGCTCGCTTGTTCGAGGTTGCCGAGGCCGATGCAAGAGCATGGCCATCCATCTTCTGAAAATGACAAACGTCGGTATTGCCCTGCTGATATTTGAACTAGCTTTTCCCGATCCTGTATTATAGGTCTTTCGAAGACGTAGGAGACTCATTTGAATCAGGGTACCACCTTGCCACCGACCACGGCATCATCCCGTGACTTTGTTGCGGTCACGATGACGGCGATTACTCGGTTCATCCGGGAGAATGCGTTGAAGCCCGGTGATCGTCTTCCGGCGGAATCCGTGCTCACCAGAGAGCTTCACGTCTCCCGCACGGTTGTCCGAGAGGCGCTTCGTTCGCTTGCGGCCCTTCGTCTGGTCGATCTCGGAGCCGGGAAGCGTCCGGCCGTTGCGCAACTCGACGACGAGACGATGGCCATGATGATGGCGCATGGTGTCACTACCGACCAGATCGGCGTGCAGCACATCTATGATGCTCGCCGAACCATCGAGGGCCGCACGGCCGCGTTGGCGTCGCTTCGCCGCACCGATGCAGAAGCGCACGAGATACTCACCCACGCCTGGGCCATGGAACAGGATTTCGACGAGCCTTCCTTGGTCATGGAACACGACATCGCCTTCCATCTGGCCATCGCCCGAGCGTCGCGCAACCCAGTTTTTGCGCTGGTCATTGGAGCTTTTCGCGGAGTGATGCGTGAAACCTGGCCCATCGGTTGGCGCAGCCGGGCGCGCGACGAGGATCGGCGGGCCGTGGCCCGCCTGCATGTCGAACTGGCCGAGGCAATCGCCGCCGGAGATCCGAGGACAGCCGTCGATCTCATGAACCGGCACTTCGACGACAGTACAAAGGCACTTCTGGTTGCCGGACTGATCTGAGGAAACCTTATGAAGATAACGGCACTCGAAACTGTGCGCGTCGCCGAGCGCGCCAACCTGCTCTGGCTGCTCGTCCATACGGATGAAGGGCTGACCGGCCTCGGAGAGACCTTCTTCGGCGCAGAGACGGTTGCAGCCTATGTGCACGAATACGTCGCACCCCGCGTGATCGGCCGCGACCCGCTGGAGATCGACCGGCTGTCCGCCGATCTCGTCGGCTATCTCGGCTTCCGCTCATCGGGTGCCGAAGTTCGCGGCAACTCCGCCTTCGATATCGCGCTCTGGGACCTGTTCGGCAAGGCGACCAACCAGCCGATCGCACAGCTTCTCGGCGG
>DATGWU010000474.1:0-8043 GCA_035299345.1 Rhizobium sp. | reverse complement strand
GGGGCGAGCAAGCCGCTGCCGCACCGGCTGCAAAGGCGGCGCCGAAGCGCACTACCGTGGCTTCGAAGAAAGTGGAGACGACGGCGAAGCCGGCCGCTCGCAAGCCGCGTAGCGCCAAGAAAGAGGATAGCCAATGAGTGGCGATCTCGAAGACAAGCCGCAGCCGCTCGTCGAACACCTCATTGAACTGCGCACGCGGCTGATCTGGTCGCTGGTCGCCTTCTTCGTCGCCTTCATCGGATGCTTCGCCTTCGCCAAGGACCTCTTCAATCTTCTGGTGGTTCCTTACAAATGGGCGGTGATCTGGGCCGGCCTCGACGTCTCCAAGGCGGAACTCATCTATACGGCACCTCAGGAGTTCTTTTTCACCCAGGTGAAGGTCTCCATGTTCGGGGCGCTGGTGATCGCGTTTCCGGTGATCGCCGCGCAGATCTACAAGTTCGTTGCTCCCGGCCTCTACAAGAACGAGCGCCAGGCCTTCCTGCCGTTCCTGATCGCCTCGCCGATCCTCTTCCTGATCGGTGCCGCGCTGGTCTACTTCTTCTTCACGCCGATGGTGATGTGGTTCTTCCTCGCCATGCAGCAGGCGCCGGAGCAGAATGGCATTGCGATCTCCCTGATGCCGAAGGTGTCGGAGTATCTGAGCCTCATCATGACGCTCGTCTTCTCCTTCGGCCTTGTCTTCCAGTTGCCGGTGGTGACGACCTTGCTTGCTCGCGTCGGCCTGCTCGAAAGTTCCTGGCTGGCGGCGAAACGCAAGTATTTCGTAGTCGTCGCCTTCATCATCGCCGCCGTGCTCACGCCGCCCGATCCGCTTTCCCAGATCGGCCTTGCGCTGCCCACGATCCTTCTCTACGAGGTAGCGATCTATGCTGCGCGACTCGTGGAGCGCAAACGCGCCGCCACGGCTCTGGTCGAGGCGGGCGAGTCCGCGGACGCCGGCAAGGTTTGAGCTGCGCCGGCAGCGGCCATTCCGTCGCCGGCTTCGGACATGCGGCGACTGGTGCCGCCGCCGAAACCGTTCTCGCCCGACGACCAAGACAACACGATCTGGAACGACAATGCTTGATATCAAATGGATCCGTGAAAACGCCGAGGCTCTCGACGCGGCGCTAGCAAAGCGCAGTGCGGAACCGCAGGCGGCACATCTGATTGCGCTCGACGAGAAACGCCGCTCCGTCGTCCAGAGCCTGCAGGACATGCAGTCGCGCCGCAATGCCGCCTCCAAGGAGATCGGTGCCGCGATGGCGCAGAAGAACATGGAACTTGCCGAGAGGCTGAAGGCTGAGGTGGCGCATCTGAAGGATGCGATGCCGGCTGCCGAGGATGCGGAGCGGCAGGTCTCGGCGGAACTCGCCGACGCGCTGTCGCGTATCCCGAATATTCCGCTCGACGACGTTCCGGTCGGCAAGGACGAGCATGACAACGTGGTGAAGCGCGCCGTCGGCGAAAAACCCGGCTGGAACCATGCCGCGAAAGAGCACTACGAGATCGGCGAAGCGCTGGCATACATGGACTTCGAACGCGCCGCCAAGCTTTCGGGCGCGCGCTTCACGGTTCTGACTGGTCAGCTTGCGAAGCTCGAACGGGCTCTCGGTCAGTTCATGCTCGATCTCCACACCACCGAGCACGACTACACGGAGGTCTCGTCGCCCCTGATGGTGCGCGATGAGGCGATGTACGGCACAGGCCAGCTTCCGAAGTTCGCCGAAGACCTGTTCAAGACCACGGACGGGCGCTGGCTGATTCCGACCGCCGAAGTCACGCTCACCAATCTGGTCTCGGGCGAGATCCTCGAGCAGGAGAAGTTGCCGCTGCGTTTTACCGCGCTCACCCCGTCCTTCCGTTCGGAAGCGGGCTCTGCCGGACGTGATACCCGCGGGATGCTGCGCCAGCACCAGTTCTGGAAGTGCGAACTCGTCTCGATCACCGATGCGGAGAGCTCGATTGCCGAACACGAGCGCATGACGGCCTGTGCCGAAGAGGTGTTGAAGCGGCTCGGACTACATTTCCGCACGATGACGCTCTGCACGGGCGACATGGGCTTCGGCGCGCGCAAGACCTATGACATCGAGGTCTGGCTGCCGGGGCAGAACACCTATCGCGAAATCTCCTCCTGCTCGGTCTGCGGCGACTTCCAGGCGCGCCGGATGAACGCTCGCTATCGCGGCAAGGACGACAAGGGGACGACCTTCGTCCACACGCTAAATGGCTCGGGCGTTGCCGTCGGACGTTGCCTTATCGCGGTCATGGAAAACTACCTGAACGAAGACGGCTCGATCACGGTCCCTGACGCCCTTCTGCCGTACATGGGTGGGCTGAAGCGGATCGAGAAGGCTGGCTGACTGGAACGAGGTTCGGATGCGCATTCTGCTCACCAATGACGACGGCATCCATGCCGAAGGACTTGCGGTTCTGGAGCGTATCGCCCGTGCGCTGTCTGATGATGTGTGGATCGTTGCGCCGGAGACCGACCAGAGCGGTCTTGCCCATTCGCTGACGCTCTCCGAGCCGCTGCGTCTGCGGAAGGTCTCGGAGCGGCGGTATGCGCTGCGCGGCACGCCGACCGACTGTGTGATCATGGGCATCCGCAAGGTGATGGACGCCAAGCCGGATCTCGTGCTCTCCGGCGTCAATGCAGGGTCGAACCTTGCCGATGACGTAACCTATTCCGGCACCGTTGCCGGCGCCATCGAAGGGGCGCTTCAGGGCGTTCGCTCGATTGCGCTCAGCCAGAGCTACACCTATACGCCGGAGGAGCCGCGCTACATTCCGTGGGAAACCGCAGAAACGCTCGCGCCTGATCTCATCCGTAGGCTGATGACGATCGAAATGACGCCGGATACACTGCTCAACGTCAACTTCCCGAACTGCGCGCCGAAAGACGTGCAGGGGATTTCGGTCACTTCGCAAGGCAAGCTCGATTTCGGGCTGACGGTCGAGCAGCGCTCGGACGGCCGCGGTTTTCCGTATTACTGGTTGCGCTTCGGCGAGCGCCAGGGGCATTTCCGTGACGGCACGGATATCCACGCCGTCAAGAACCACAAGATTTCGGTCACGCCGCTCAAGCTCGACCTGACCGATTACGGCGCCCAGGACAGGGTCGCGCAGGCGCTTGGATATGGGGTGCGCGATTGAAGTCGGCAATGGTCGAGAAGGAAGGCTTTGCCGCGCTGGTTTTGCGCCTGCGTGCCGAAGGAATCTCCGACCTCGACCTCCTGACGGCCGTCGAACAGACCCCGCGCTCCGCATTCGTGCCGCCGCAGTTTGCCGACCAGGCCTATTCGAGCCGCACCATTCCGATCGAGTGCGGCGCGTTCATGGAGGGTGCCGATCTCGCCTTGCGCCTCCTCGACCGGCTGAACGTCAAGCCGGGGCAGCGGGTACTGGATATCGGCACCGGCAGTGGTTTCATGGCGGCTGTGCTCGGCAGGCTCACCGAGCGTGTCGTCTCGATCGACCGTTACAAGACGTTGGTCGGCGATGCGCAACGCCGGCTCGAAAAGCTCGGCATTCGCAATGTTGTCCTGCGCCAGTCCGATGGCAGCAATGGCTTGCCCGGCGAAGGGACGTTCGATCGCATCCTTTCGACTGCGGCATTCCAGGCGATGCCGCGCTTCTATGCCGAGCAACTGGTTTCGGGCGGGGTCTTTCTGGCGCCGTTGATGGTGTCGGAGGAGGCCTGCGTGATGGTGCGACTGACGAAGACCGGCAGTCGTTTCGAGCGCGAAGACCTCTTCGAAGTGCCGTATCTGCCGCTCGTGCCCAAGGCCGCCTCCTATCTCTGAGGGGCGTGAACGCTGTTGAAACGGGCGCCGCTTCCAAATAGTTCACTGCGATTCCCGCCAGTTAACCGGGCGGTAACACTAACGCGCTTTAATCATCCCACATCCAGTTGAGTATTTTGTGGGTCGAGTTATGCGTGAGAATTCGTCGCTGAAAACCGAACTGCCTATCGTCCGGATCGCAGGTGTGATGCTGTTGGCGAGTGTCGCTGCCGGATGCAGTTCCGACGCGACCCGTTTCAGTTCCATCTTTTCCCAGGATACGATGACCACGGCGTCCATCCCGCAGCGGGGCGATGGTGGTGTCGGGATCGACGGGCATCCGACGCCGAGTGCCGACGTTGCCGGAGCGCAGCCGTCCTATTCGCAGGAATACAATACCCGTCAGCAGGCGCTGAGCCAGCCCTATCCGGCGCAGCCAGCAGCCTCCGGCTCGGTCGCCCGCATGGCGAGTTCGCCGGCCGCCGTGCAACGTTCGGAACTCGCCGCTCCGACGGCTGACGCCGGACGGCAGCAGGCGATGGCGCAGCCTTTCCCCGCCGCACAGAAGACCGACGATCTCGCCACCGGCAGCAACCCGCCGGCCGGCAACTGGGCGACCGCAAACGAATCCCGCGTCACTCTCCGGCCCGGCGAAACAGTCGCCACGCTCTCCACGCGTTTCGGTGTGCCGGAAGCGGCGATCCTGAAGGCGAACGGCCTCAGCCAGGCATCCGACGCCGCCCCCGGCCAGTTGATGATTATCCCGCGTCTCGGTGGAAATGCAGCACGTGCCTCCGCTGACGTCGCCTCTCTGCCCGCGAAGGGCAATACGCCGGCGCAACTGCCTCAGCAGGAGCAGAAGGTTGCCGTTCTGCCGAATACGCCCGGCAGTCGGGAGAAGTCTCAGGTTCAGCAGGCAGGCACCACCGGCAAGAACGTTGCGGCAGCCGGGCAGGGCAGCAGTTACGTCGTCAAGCCGGGCGATACGCTCACCAGGATCGCCAAGGCGACCGGTACGCCGATCGATGCCCTGAAGGCTGCGAACGGTCTTTCCTCGGCCAATATCCGTGTCGGTCAGGCTCTGACGATCCCGGCTGCAGGAGCCGCGCCGGCTGCCACGAAGGTCGCCGCCGCGAAGCCCGCCGACGCGACGCTGACGACGGCTTCCGTCCCGGCCGCCGGTGAGAAGAAGGCGACGCCGGCTGCCTATCAGCCGCCCGCTGCCACCCAGACCGTCGGTGACGTTGCCTCAGCAACGACCAAGGACGAGGCGCCGGAGACCACCGGAATTGGCAAATACCGCTGGCCGGTCACGGGTGCGGTCGTCGCCGGCTACGGTGCGAACGTCGACGGCAAACGCAACGACGGGATCGATATCTCGGTCCCGGCCGGCACACCGGTCAAGGCCGCGGAAAATGGCGTGGTCATCTATGCCGGCAACGGTCTCAAGGAGCTGGGTAACACGGTTCTCGTCCGCCATGACGACGGCACGGTCACGGTCTACGGCCACGCCGACGCGCTGAAGGTCCAGCGCGGGCAGAAGGTCCAGCGCGGCCAGCAACTCGCCACGTCCGGCATGAGCGGTAGCGCCAAGCGTCCGTCACTGCACTTCGAGGTTCGCAAGGATGCGACCCCGGTCAACCCGATGACTTTCCTGGAATAGGTATTGCGCACCAGGAACGCCTAGAAAAGGTCCGGTCCTCCGGGCCTTTTTTCGTTTGTCAGCCGCGGTCCATGGTGATCCGCAGGCGCCCGGCGAGGTCCTGGATATACTGCCAGGCTACACGACCGGAGCGGCCGCCACGGGTGGTTGCCCATTCGAGGGCCTCGGCATGCAGCGTCTCGCGGTCGAGCGGCAGGCGGAAATGCTCTGCATATCCATCGATCATCGTCAGATAGTCGTCCTGGCTGCATTTGTGGAAGCCGAGCCACAAGCCGAAGCGGTCGGACAGCGAGACCTTTTCCTCGACCGCCTCGGAGGGATTGATGGCGGTCGACTGCTCGTTCTCCATCATATGGCGCGGCAGCAGGTGGCGACGGTTGGACGTCGCGTAGAAGAGCACGTTGTCGGGCCGGCCTTCGATGCCGCCGTCGAGGGCAGCCTTCAGCGACTTGTAAGCGGTGTCGTCGTGATCGAAGGAGAGGTCGTCGCAGAAGACGATCACCCGGTGGGGTGCCGCCTTCAGGATGTCGAGGAGGACGGGCAGCGAGGAAATGTCCTCGCGATGCACCTCGACGAGCTTCAACGAAATGCCGCTCGCGGCCTTTACGTCGGCGTGGACGGCCTTGACCAGCGAGGACTTGCCCATGCCGCGGGCACCCCAGAGCAGAACGTTGTTGGCGGGGAAGCCTTCGGCGAAGCGAAGCGTGTTTTCGTGCAGGATGTCGCGGACGTGATCGACGCCGCGGATGAGCGACAGCGCCACGCGATTGGGGCGCGGGACCGGTTGCAGATGGCTGCGCGGCGGCACCCAGACGAAACAGTCGGCGAGCTCCCAGTCGTTTTCGGCAGGAGCCGGGCCTGCCAGCCGCTCCACGGCGACGGTCAGCCGGCGCAGTTCGTTCAGGATCAGGAGGTTGAGTTCCTCGGCCATGACTATTTCCTCGCGAAGGTGAAGACGCCTGCGGCTATGTCCGCTTTTTCCGGGCGGTAGCATGGCCTTTTGCAGCACGAAAGGGTAAGACGCCTTGAATCGGTACGCACGGTCGCCGTTTCTGTTGCAATCGCTTGGCTCGCCACTATATTCCGGCGACCTGAAGCGGCAGCAGCGGCTGCCGGCAAGCCTTGTTGTCTAGGGAGTTCTTTTCCATGTTCATTACGCAGGCATTCGCGCAGGACGCGGCAGCCCAGGGTGCAACCGGCTTCGGCTCCGGTCTCGAAATGCTTTTCCTTTTCGCGCCGCTGATGGTCGTCTGGTACTTCTTTCTGATCCGGCCGCAGCGCCAGCAGATGAAGAAGCGCGAAGAAACGCTTTCTTCTATCCGTCGCGGTGACCAGGTCGTGCTCGGTGGCGGCATTGTCGGCAAGGTTGCCAAGGTCATCGACGACAAGGAACTCGACGTGGAAATCGGCGACGGTGTGAAAGTCCGCGTTCTGCGCAGCTACGTCGCGGAAGTCCGCGTGAAGGGCGAGCCGGTCAAGGCCGACGCAGCATCCTGATCGTCCGTGCGGCGCCCCGAGAGGCACGGCCAACGATTGTCATAACCTGATTTCGAGAGTTTCATGCTGTATATCCCCCGCTGGAAGACGATCCTGATCTGGCTCACCGTTGCTGTGAGCGTGGTGATCGCCATGCCCAATTTCTTCAGCAACGAGCAGCTTGCGTCGTTCCCGTCGTGGGTTCCTTCGAAGAAGGTGACGCTTGGTCTCGATCTTCAGGGCGGCTCCCACATCATGCTGAAGATCGAGAAGGCCGATATCATCAAGGAACGGCTGGAGACCACCGTCGGGGATATCCGCAACAACCTTCGTGAGGCGGGCATCCGTTACACCGGCCTCTCCGGCGTCGGCCAGCAGATTCAGGTCCGCATCAGCGACGCCGACAAGATCGAGGCCGCAAAGGAAGCGCTCACGCCCTTGACCCAGGCGGTCAGCGTCGGTGGGCTGACCGGCGGCTCCGTGCAGGAAGTGACGATGACGGAAGGCGAGGGTGGCCTTCTGCGCTTCAACCTCACCGACGCCGGCATCAACTATCGTGCTTCCTCGGCGCTCACCCAGTCGATCGAGGTGGTCCGCCGCCGCGTCGACGAACTCGGCACCACCGAGCCGCTGATCCAGCGTCAGGGCGAGGATCGCATCATCGTCCAGGTTCCAGGCCTCACCGATCCACAGCGCCTGAAATCGCTTCTCAACCAGACCGCCAAGCTCACCTTCCACATGGTCGATACGAGCATGCCGGTCGAAGAGGCGATCAACGGCCGTCCGCCGGCTTCCTCCGAGGTCCTCTATTCCATGGACGATCCGGCCGTGCCTTATCTCGTCGAGAAGCGGGCACTGGTATCCGGTGAAAACCTTGTCGATGCGCAGGCCACATTCAATCAGCAGACCAACGAGCCGGTCGTTTCCTTCCGTTTCGACAGCAAGGGCGCGCAGCGTTTCGCGCAGGCGACGCAACAGAATGTCGGCCGGCCCTTCGCGATTGTGCTCGACGATCAGGTAATTTCCGCCCCCGTCATCCGCGAACCGATTGTTGGCGGTTCTGGTCAGATTTCCGGCGGCTTCTCGGTCGAAGGGGCGAACGATCTTGCCGTGCTGCTGCGCGCCGGCGCGCTGCCT
>DATGWU010000473.1:0-2396 GCA_035299345.1 Rhizobium sp. | reverse complement strand
GCGACACGCCCTCCGCCGCGCGAACGACATCGCCGCGGCTCATCGCGTCGCCCTGCCGCCAGTCGATCGAGGGATTGCGCGCCGCCATCGCCGACGCATTCCTGTGCAGCGCACGGACGCCGTAGCCGCGCGTCGCAAGCTTCGCGGCCATTGCGCCGCCGATGCCTCCCGTAGCCCCCAGCACCAGCGCTGTCGGCCGTGAAATCAGATCTTCTGTCATGACCTTGCTCCGTGTGTTGCTGTGACCGGAGGATGTACGAAAAAGGAGATATACGGAATTGCGATATTTTCTTCAGTTGATATACATAAATGTATGAGCGTCAAATCTGAAAGCTGGGATCACTTCCGCACCTTCCTCGCCGTGCTGGAGGAAGGGTCGCTCTCGGGCGCCGCCCGCGTGCTCGGCCTCACGCAGCCGACGGTCGGGCGTCACCTCGATGCGCTCGACGCGGCAAGCGGCACGCCTCTCTTCCTGCGCACGCCGCGGGGGCTCCTGCCGACGGAGACCGCATTGCAGATGAAGCGCCACGCCGAGACGATGGCCGCCACCGCCGCCGCACTCTCGCGCATGGCAAGCGCCGCATCGGACGAGGTAAAGGGCACCGTGCGTATTAGCGCCAGCGAGGTGATCGGGGTCGAGGTGCTGCCGCCCATTCTCGCCGAGCTTCAGGAGAGCCATCCCGGGCTTTCCGTCGAGCTCTCCCTCTCGGACGAGGTCGAAGACCTGCTGCGCCGCGAGGCCGATGTCGCCGTACGGATGACCGCGCCGCAGCAGGAGGCGCTCCTCAGTCGGCACGTCGGCGCGATCCCGCTCGGCTTCTACGCCCACAGGCGCTACCTCGCCCGCCACAGCACGCCGCAAAGTCTCGGAGACCTTGCCGGCCACCGGTTGATCGGCTTCGACCGGGAACTCGCCTATGTGCGAGCGATCATGAAGGAGAAGCCGGATCTCGCGGCACTCGACTTCTCCTTCCGCACCGACAGCAACCTTGCTCAGCTGGCGGCGATCCGCGCGGGCCTCGGAATCGGCATGTGCCAGACAGGGCTCGCCCGCCGCGACAAGGATCTGGTCGGCCTGCTTTCCGGAGCACTCGATCTCTCGCTGGAGACCTACGTCGTCATGCATGAGGATCTGAAGACCACACCGCGATGCCGTGTCACCTTCGACGCGCTGATGAAGGGCCTGCTCGCCTATATTGCGGGGAAATAGCAGTCAGATCCGAACGTTCGCGCAGAACCCGGCAGCCTCGGAAAACGCTGCCATCGGGGATGAGCTGATGCCGCCATCTCCTTGATGCTACTCGATGGCAAGGCCGGATCGCGGCGTCGGCCGCCGCGAGACTGACGGCACGGCGTCGGGTCGCCGGTGGGCCTAGACGGACGCTTCGCCGGGACGGAACCGGTCTATGATCTCGACCTCCGGCCGGTCGCCGCCGTCGCTGTATTCTTCACGCCACTTGCCGGACTCGTCCTGGTAGCTGATCTCGACCGGCTCGTCGCCGACCTGCTGTTCCTGGACGACGATACGAACGGCTTCGAGCGCCTCATCATGGCTGGCGAAGGTCTCGGAATAGACATCGCCAAGCTTGTACGCCCATCCGCCGTCGTGCGGCACGATTTCGTAGGTGACCTTGACCATGCATGTCTCCTGGATGCGTTTTCTCGCCCACGGCACTATCTCATCAAAGCCGCCGATCTGCAAATTGCGACGGCGGCACGGACACCATGATACGCCGAAAACGCTTTGTCCGAAACAGCTTGCAACGGGCCTGCGGCGGTAGGACGCCCCTCCTCCGCCCGGCGCTCGGGAAACGACATCACTTCCGCGCGAGCGCCTGGAACCTTCGGTCCGCACCGCCGTTTCCCCGGTCAGCCCTCGTGGCCATCGGCGTGTTGCGCCGCAATGTGACCAAAATGAACGACAACAACGCTTCCGCGCCGGGCGGGGCTAAGCGAGTCGGGAGCACAGCTATTGAAGAGACTGGACCTCATCGACGGCATGCGAGGTTACTTCCTCGTCTTCATGCTGCTCAACCATCTGGTTTTCGCCGGCGGGCTGTGGCTCGTCCAGATCAACCACCGTAACCTCGCCTTCGTGGAAGACGCCCAAGGCTTCGTATTCCTTTCCGGGCTGCTGTCCGGGATGGTCTATGCGCGCAAGATGATGAAGAGCGGCTACGCCGTCGGCCGCGACAAGCTGTGGGCGCGCGCACTGGAGCTCTATCGCTATGCGATGGGCATCGTGCTCGTGATCCTGGCGCTGCAACTGCTGCTTCCCGGCGCATTCGTGATCTGGAAGGACTGGCTCGGCGGCACCCGGCTCGACGACCCGCTGCGGCTCGGAACGATCGCCGGCTTCCTGTTTCAGCCGACCTTCATGGACATCCTGCCGCAAT
>DATGWU010000472.1:0-8229 GCA_035299345.1 Rhizobium sp. | reverse complement strand
CTGGCGCCCTTGGTGATCTTGTCGACGAGCTTCTTCTCGGCCCTGAGACCGATGCCGACCACCTTCGCATTGTCCGGCGCGAACTCGGCGAAGACGGCCCGGTTGGCGGCGTCGTGGCCCGTCGAGAACATTTCCTCGATGTAGAGCGAGGCGGTCACGCCGCGTTCCAGTGAGCGCCGGTGGATCGCCGAAAGCGCCGACGCGTCGGCCGAGAGCACGACGATCGGCTGGCCGGCCATGGCGTTGTAGACGTTCCCGGCCGCATCGCGGTAAGGTTCACCGATAACGGATGCTTCCTGTGCGACGATGCCGCTGGTCAGAAAGGCGGTGACGTTGAGCTTCTGCCAGCTGGCGAGATCCTCCCTGAGGACGACGACGATCTTGGTATCGAACATGGACGACAATTCCCTCCGCGGTTTCAAGGGCACGCCTGCCCCTGTCGCCGCTATAGCGAAGGACATGACGGACGGTCTTGAACGATCCTGCACCTCGGTGACGGAGGATCGCTTGCGCCTTCTCGGCGGATCGGCAGGGCTCGAGCACATCGAGGCCGCCTTCAGGGGCGACGGGTTCTCCCCGCACCGCCACGACACCTACGGCATTGGCGTAACGCTCTCGGGCGTGCAGACCTTTCAATATCGCGGATCACGCCGCGCGAGCCTTCCCGGCAACATCATCGTCCTGCATCCCGACGAGTTGCACGACGGCGCCGCCGGGACCGAGAGCGGGCTCTCCTACCGCATGATCTACGTCGCCCCTGAGAAGATCGCCGACGCGCTCGGGAGACGCGGTGCGCTGCCCTTCGTCGCCGACCCCGTCGTCAACGATCCGGGTTTCCGCCGCGGCCTCGCCGAAGCGATCATCCAGCTGGACGAAATCCCCTCGGAGCTCGCCGTCTCCGCGGTCGTGGCGATGATCGCCGACGGCCTCAAGCTGCATTGCGACGACAGGAGCCGACCGGCCACGCACGGCGTATCGGCGGGCATCGCCGCCTGCCGGGACTTTCTTGCGGCGCATTGTACACGGGAGATTCGTTCTTCCGAGCTCGTGGCGATCGCCGGCCTCGACGGCTACACGATCGCACGGCAGTTCCGTCGCGCCTTCGGCACGAGCCCGCATCGCTATCTCGTGATGCGGCGACTGGATCTCGCACGCTCGCTCATCCGTGAACGTGAAGGGCTGGCGCAGGTCGCGCATGCCGCGGGCTTTGCCGATCAGGCGCATTTCACCCGGCATTTCAAACAGGCCTACGGCATGACGCCCGGCCGCTGGCAGGCGCTCATTTCCGCGGCGCGGTGAGCCTGGGTCTACTCAAAACGGAAGGCGAGCCGCTTGCCGGTCAGCCGCGCGAGCTGCTGCAGGCGCCCTTCGAGCCGTTCGCCGGCAAAGCCGCGATACTGCGGCGGCACGACGAATTCGAGATCGAGGTTCGGCTTTGCCGAGCGCTCGAAGGTGAGACTGTCGACCACACCCGGCATCGAGGCGGAGAAGAGATAGACGACCCGCAACAGACCGCCGACGAGCTTCGCCCGCTGCAAGAGACGCTCGGTCGCGATCGCCGCGAGCGGCCCCGTCTGGCCGTCGTCGTTGAGGCCCTCGAAACGGTAGTAATTGGTGAGCGCGATGAAGGCGCGTCCCGGATGGGTGATCCCGATGAAGGACGAATGGGCGATGATGTTCAGTGCCTGCAGGCCACGGTAATCCGGATGCGCCCGCCAGCTGATGTCGGCGAGGAGGCAGGCGGCCTGCCGGTAGCGGCCCTCCTCCACCGTCTCGTCGATGTCAAAGAACGGCATCATCCGGCCGGTCCAGTCGGCAAGCTCGCGTGCGTGCTCGGGTGAACGGGCTCTCAGGATCGCCAGTTCGTCGGCGGCGGCGAGCAACGGGTCGGCGGCGCGGTCTTCTTCCGAGAGAAGTGCATAGAGATAGCCTTCGCGCACGCCCTGTGCCGAGAAGGAAACCTTCGCCGGCCTCATCGCGTCGAGCACCTCGCGCATGGCGATGGCGCCGTAGGGAAGAAGCGCCCGGCGGCTCTTGGAAATCGCCTGCCAGGCCGGATCGCGGCTGTCGCCGTTGGCGACGATCTCGTCGAGGAAGCGGGCGACCTCGTCGTAGGGCAGTTCGTAGCCCTGCATCATGTGGAGCGGGTAGTTGCGCTTCTCCATGTGCAGCTTGGCGACGTTTCGCCAGGTCCCGCCGACGGCATAGAAGGTACGGCCTGCGCCCTTCTCCAGGATCGACGTCTCCCGGATCAGCCGACGGGCGATGGTGCGGGCCTTGGCGATAGAACCTTCGGCGGTCTCGGACAGGCGGATACCGCCGAGCGGCAGGGTGATGCCCTTGCCGAGCTCCCGGCCGCGAATGTCGATGAGTTCCAGCGATCCGCCGCCGAGGTCGCCGGCGATGCCGTCCGGATCATGGAAGCCGCTGACGACGCCGAGCGCCGAATAGAGTGCTTCCTGTTCGCCGCTCAGCACCTCGATCGAGTGCCCGAGGATCGCCTCGGCCTCGCGGATGAAATCCGGGCCGTTGGCGGCTTCCCGCGCTGCGGCGGTCGCCAGCACGTACATGGATGTGGCCTGCGCCTGCTCGGAGAGCGCACGAAAACGCCGGAGTGCCGCGAGCGCACGGCGCACGCCCTCCTCGTCCATGCGTCCGGTCGACGCAAGCCCCTTGCCGAGGCCGCAGAGGACCTTTTCGTTGAACAGGATGGCAGGAGACCTGGAAAGACCTTCATAGACGACGAGGCGGATCGAGTTCGAGCCGATGTCGATGACGGAGACAGGGGCGATACCGGGTAAACGTCCCTGCGCTTCTGATCGTGTCATGAAGTACCAGTTATTTCTTTCGGCCGGAGATGATACCGGCGATCAGCTTCGGCGCGCTCGATTTCAATGCTTCGCCCC
This sequence comes from Rhizobium sp., assembly GCA_035299345.1. Lineage (GTDB taxonomy): Bacteria > Pseudomonadota > Alphaproteobacteria > Rhizobiales > Rhizobiaceae > Allorhizobium. The sequence continues at coordinate 5,323 of DATGWU010000472.1, read as the reverse complement.
GGCCGGAGAGGCTGGGATTGGTCATGAAATACTGCTGCGCATTGAACGGTTCCTCTCCCGGGCGCACTTCCATGCGGCGGGAGGTACCGTCGGGCAGTATCTCGTAGCTCTGCTGGTTGTCAATCAGATTGCCGAGCATAATCTGTGAAAGAACCTGCTCGTGAACCGTCGGATTTATCAGGGGAACCAGCGTTTCCACGCGCCGGTCGAGATTGCGCGGCATCATGTCCGCAGAGCCGATATAGACGAGCGCCTTTTCCGACGGCAGGCCATAGCCGTTGCCGAAGCAGAAGATGCGGCTGTGCTCCAGGAAGCGGCTGACGATCGACTTCACCCGGATATTGTCGGAAAGCCCCGGCACCTGCGGACGCAGGCAGCAGATGCCGCGCACCACGAGGTCGATCTCCACGCCCGCCCGGCTTGCGCTGTAGAGCGCATCGATGATCTCGGGATCGACGAGCGAGTTCATTTTCATCCAGATCGCCGCCGGACGACCGGCCCGGGCATGCTCGATCTCTTCGGCGATATGCTTGAGGATGCGCGGCCGAAGCGTATAGGGCGAGACGGCCAGCTTCATGCTTTCCTCCGGCTCGCCATAGCCGGTGATGAAGTTGAAGACGTTCGCCATGTCGTGGGCGATCTTCGGATTGCAGGTGAAGAAGGAGAGGTCGGTGTAGATCTTCGCCGTGACCGGATGATAGTTGCCGGTGCCGAGATGGCAGTAGGTCCTGAGCTTGCCCTCTTCGCGGCGCACCACCATCGACATCTTGGCGTGTGTCTTCAATTCGATGAAGCCGAAGACCACCTGTACGCCAGCGCGTTCGAGGTCGCGCGCCCAGCGGATGTTCGCTTCCTCGTCGAAACGCGCCTTGAGCTCGACGAGCGCCGTCACCGACTTGCCGGCATCGGCCGCATCGATGAGGGCGCGGACGATCGGGCTATCGTTCGAGGTGCGGTAGAGCGTCTGCTTGATCGCCAGCACGTCCGGATCGCGCGCCGCCTGCAGGAGGAACTGCACGACGACATCGAAGGATTCGTAAGGATGGTGGACCACCATGTCCTTCTCGCGGATCGCCGCCAGGCAATCGCCGGCGTGTTCGCGCACGCGCTCGGGAAAACGGGCATTGTAGGGCTCGAAGCGCAGGTCGTCGCGCGGCGCTTTGGCAATCTCGGACAGCGTGTTGAGCGCCAGCAGACCGGGCAGGATCGCCACGCGGTTCTCCGGCACGCCGAGCTCGTGGACGACGAACTGGCGCAGGGCCGTCGGCATTTCCGAATCCGTCTCGATGCGGATCACCGAGCCGCGGCGTCGGCGCTTCAGCGCCGTCTCGAAATAGCGCACGAGGTCTTCGGCCTCTTCCTCGACTTCGATATCGCTGTCGCGGATGATCCGGAAGGTGCCGAAGCCCATGACCTCGTAGCCGGGATAGAGCCGGTCGATGAACATGCCGACGACATCTTCCAGCGTGATGTAGCGGAGCATATTCCGGTCGTCGGGCAGCCGGATGAAGCGGTCGAGCGTCGTCGGCAGGCGCAGGAGGGCGGTCATCGGCTCACGGCCCTGCTTGCGCTCGAGCTGCAGCCCCATCGAGAAGCCGAGGTTCGGGATGAAGGGGAACGGGTGCGCCGGATCGATCGAGAGCGGCGTCAGCACCGGAAAGATCGACTCCTCGAATTCCGTCTCGATCCATGTCCGGTCCTCGTCCGAGAGGGCGGCCGGCCGGACGATGAGAATGTCCTCCTTGGCGAGGTACTGCTGCAGGACGGCGAGCGAGGCCTGCTGCTCCATCTGGAGATTGTCGATCTCCTTCAGGATTTCCTCGAGCTGTTCGAGCGGCGTCTTGCCGTCGGGGCTGCGGATGGTGATGCCCTGGCGCACCTGCCCTTCGAGACCGGCGACGCGCACCATGAAGAACTCGTCGAGGTTGGTCGCGGAGATCGACAGGAAACGGACCCGCTCGAGCAACGGATGGGCCGTGTTCAGCGTCTCTTCGAGGACGCGACGATTGAATTGCAGCCAGGAGAATTCGCGGTTGATGAAGCGCGAAGGACTGGTCATCAGGTCTTCCGCCTCGGCGCTCGCCTCGACCCCGACCGTTTCCATCCCGGTTGCAACGTGATCCATGATTCCGTCCTTATGTTCGCCCTCTGGCGCCCACTATAGCAGCTTCAAGACGTCACTGTGACAACTCAATCGTGATGGTCGTCGCTGTGGAGGTCGTCGAGAACCTCCGCGACCAGCGCCCGCGAAATCTTCGCCCGGCGCGCCAGCGCCAGCCGGTCGATGCGATCGACCACGTCCTGGGCGGCGGCGAAGGAGCGCTCCATCCGCTGCACGACATAACCGACGATGCGGTCGTCGATCGCAAGCTGGCGGTCGGCGAAGAGCTTGACGATGAGCTGGGCGAGGAGTTCCTCCTCGGGCTCACCAATCTCGACCATGGTCGCGGCCTTCAGCCGCGAACGCAGGTCGGGCAGCGCGACGGCCCAGGAAAGAGGCCAGGTGCGGGACGTCATCAGCAGGCTGGTGCCGTTCTCGCGCACGCTGTTGATCACGTGGAAGAGCTCGACCTCGTCGAAACCTCGCCGCTCGGCATCCTCGAAAATGACCGGGCCTGCGGCAGCGACAAGGGCAGCCTCAGCTCCGGCGACCGGATGGATATCGACGGCACCGCTCTGCTCGCGCCAGATTTCGGCAAGATGCGACTTCCCCGATCCCGCGGAGCCGGCGAGGATCACCACGGGCGACGGCCAGTTCGGCCAGGAATCGATGATGGCGACGGCCGCTTCCAGACGTCCGGAAACCAGGAGGTCGTCGCGGCCCGTCGCAGCAGCATGGCCGAACACCAGCGGAAGCTGTTCCGCCACTTTCAGCTTCGCCTCGGCCTTCTTGTTTTCACTCATTTATTTCTCTGAGACGTCCGGCTTCTGCTCAACGCCGCGACCGGGTGTCTGTCCGTAATACAAATCGCTTTCAAGATACCGTGAGAGGGCGAAGCGGACAAGGACGCCGATCGCTGCCGCGGCGGGAACCGCGACGAGCACGCCGACGAAGCCGAAGAGCGCGCCGAAGGCGAAGAGCGCGAACATCAGCCAGACCGGATGGAGCCCGACGCTCTGGCCGACGAGCTTCGGCTGCAGGATGTTGCCTTCGAGGAACTGGCCGGAGAAGAAGAAGATCACCACGATGACGAGGTGGACGTAATCAGGCCAGAACTGCACCAGCGCGACGCCGGCGGCGAGCACCAGGCCGACCGTCGAGCCGACATAGGGAATGAAGCTGATCATGCCGGTGAGGAAGCCGATCAGCAACCCGAAATTGAGCCCGATCAGCGACAGGCCGACGGCATAATAGATGCCGAGAATGAGGCAGAGCGATCCCTGCCCACGCACGAAACCGGCGATCGTCTTGTCCATTTCGGAAGCGATTTCGCGCACCGCACCGACCTGGTTGCGCGGAATCCAGTGGTCGACCTTCGCCACCATACGGTCCCAGTCGAGCAGGAGATAGAAGGCGACGACCGGCGTCACGACGAGGAGTGCTGCAATATCGACGAGCGCCTTGCCGGAGTTCCAGATCTGCGCCACCAGCGTCGCGACAAAACCGGCGCCCTCGGTCACCAGTTTGGAGAAGTTCTCCTTGATCGTCGCCATCTGGCCGTCCAGCCACTCCGGCAGCCAGCGGGCGTTGGAGGTGGCGATGAAGGTCTGCAGGTCGGTGACATAGCCCGGGACGTGCTGGATGAAGTCGTTGAGCTGGGTGGCGAGCACCGGGATGATGATCATCAGCGCGAGCACGAAGACGAAGATGAAGGCGACGAGAATGAGCGTCGTCGCCATGAAGCGGTTGAGGCCGAGCCGCTCCAGCCGGTCGGCGACCGGATCGAGAAAATAGGCGAGCGCCATACCCACGATGAACGGCAGCAGAATGGTGCGGAACAGGAACAGGAACAGGATGAAGCCGGCAAGCGTCGCGAGCCCGAAAAAGGCCTGCCGCTTCAGGGTAACGCCGGAAATGTGCTGGGTCATGCTCGATGCTCCGCTGCGATCGTCCGGCTAGGAAGTAGAATGGCGGAGGCGTAAGGGTCAAGGGCCGCCGCACGCCATCCCCCTTCACCGCCGCGCAAGGAACAGCCGCTCAGACGCCCCGCCGGTTTCCCCAGAGCATGACATGGAGCTGCGGCAGGACGCGCGCGGAAAACCAGCGCTCTCCTGCAACCGCGTCCACCAGCCAGCGCATCCGCTCCGTCAGGCCATCGATATCGACGTGTCCTTCGCCGTCGGCCGGCGGTGAGGTGTGGTTGCCCGGCTGCAGATAGACGGGGAGCGCCGGGAAGCGCGCCGAAACCTCGCGGGCGAAGGCGAAGTCCTCCGCATCGAAGACCACGAATTTCAGGACTGTTTGCGGTTCGTCGCCCGCCGCTTCGACGCACTCGGTGAGAGCGGCCAGATCGCACGCCATGCCGCTCGACGGCGGCTTGGGGCTCAGCACCAGCGTATCGAGCCGGGCAAACCAAGGCCTTGCCAGCGATCCTTGCGTTTCGAGCGCGAAGCGGTAGCCCTCGCGGTGCCCCATGTCGATCAGGTCGCCGAGCGGCTGGATCGCCGGATTGCCGCCTGAGAGCGAAACGGTGAGCGGCTCGCCGCCTGAGAGCCACGTGACTTCGCGCCAGATGTCCTCCGTCGTCATCGGCTTCCACTCGTGGCGGAACCGGCTCTCGACCGCATGCAGGCTGTCGCACCAGCTGCAGCGATAGTCGCAGCCGCCGGTGCGGACGAAGACTGTCGGCAGGCCGATCAGCACGCCCTCGCCCTGGATCGTCGGACCGAAGATCTCGCTCACCAGAACGGTCGGGGAAGACACCTCCGTCACGGCCGGTATTCCGCCCAGGTCTTCGGCGTCTCGCTCACCCTGACCGCCGAGGTCTCCGGCAGGCGCGCCTTGCACCAGTCGTAGAAATGCCGGGCGAGACACTCCGCCGTCACCTTGTCATGGCCGAGGACGTCGTTCAGGTGGCGGTGGTCGAAGGTTTCGTCGATGTAGCGTTTCAGCGGCGCCAGTTCGTGATAGTCGCGGACGAAGCCGTTGTCATCGAGTTCGGCCGCGGAAAGCTCCACCTCGACCACGTAATTGTGGCCGTGCAGGCGGGCGCACTGGTGGTCGGCCGGCAGGCCCTTCAGCTGGTGCGAGGCGGAAAAATGGAATTCCTTGGTGATGCGGTACATCAGCGGACCTCTTCCGCCCTGAAGGCGCCGGTCGCCGCCACCCAGAAATCCGGGTCCTCGTAGTCGGTCGGGTCGCTCACGCCGGCGAGATGGAAGG
>DATGWU010000471.1:0-1877 GCA_035299345.1 Rhizobium sp. | reverse complement strand
CAACGCGATCGAACGCAGCCGTCTTACCGAGGAAGCGGACAGAAACCGCACCCTGAGCGAGGAGGAGCGCCGCGAGCGCGAAGCGACGAAGGCGCGCGAGGCCGAGCAGGTCTCTTTTGCCGTGCACTCGCTCGCCGAAGGCCTCGACCGTCTCGCCAACGGCGACCTCGTCCATCGCATCGACACGCCCTTTGCCGGCGACCTCGACCGCCTGCGGGTCGACTTCAACGCCTCGGTCGGGAAGCTCCACGACGCTCTCGCCACCGTCGGCCTGAACGCACGCGCAATCGACAGCGGCGCCAACGAGATCCGCATGGCGGCCGACAATCTGGCGCGGCGCACGGAGCAACAGGCTGCATCCGTCGAGGAGACCGCCGCGGCGCTCGAGGAAATCACCACGACCGTCAAGGACAGCGCCCACCGGGCGGAAGAGGTCGGCCAGCTCGTCGGCCGTGCCCGCGGCGGTGCGGAGAAGTCCGGCGAGATCGTCCAGCGGGCCGTAGAAGCCATGCACGGCATCGAGAAGTCCGCCGGCGAGATTTCCAACATCATCGGCGTCATCGACGAGATCGCCTTCCAGACCAACCTGCTGGCGCTCAACGCCGGCGTCGAGGCTGCGCGCGCGGGAGATGCCGGCAAGGGCTTCGCGGTCGTCGCGCAGGAAGTCCGCGAACTCGCCCAGCGCTCGGCCAATGCCGCCAAGGAGATCAAGCAGCTGATCGGCGCTTCGGGCCAGCAGGTCCATTCGGGCGTCGAACTGGTCAACCAGACCGGCCAGGCGCTGGAGGTGATCGTCCGCGACGTTCAGGAGATCAACCGGCATGTGAGCGCCATCGTCACGGCGACACGCGAACAGTCGACCGGCCTCCAGGAGATCAACACCGCCGTCAACACCATGGACCAGGGCACCCAGCAGAACGCCGCCATGGTCGAGGAACAGACCGCGGCAAGCCATGGCCTCGCCGCGGAAGCGGCGGCGCTGACGACACTGCTCGCCCAGTTCAGGATCGAAAACACGGGCGCCCAGCCTCACCGCGCGGGCTCTCGCCGCGCCGCCTGACGGCGCCCGTTCGACCCGGCAGGCAATCGCATGACGGCACCGGTTCACCGCCGGTGCCGTTTGCTTGCCGGCCATCGGCAAGACCACATTCTCGCCTCTTCGCGCTTCTTTAATTCCTGACGGCTAAAAGAACGAGCATCACAGCTGGAGGATGAAACCGATGCGCGCGATGATCCTGTGCCTGGCCCTTGTCCTGACGGCGGGAACCGCCGTTTCGGGACCGTTTGCAACCGAGAACGGCCTGCTTCACCTGGTGCAGGACGAAGGTTCCGGAACGATCAACAGCGAGTCGAACAGGCCGGCACCTCCGCCCGGAATGCGGCCCCAGCGCTTCTATTGCGTGATCGATCCGCCGGCGAGCGCGGAAACCGACGACAAGTGGTCATGTCCCGCAAGGCCCGGCCGCGTCGGCGGCCGCTGCCGCTGCGCGGGCATGGTGGGAAGCGGTACGCTCTACGCCTACTGAGGCCGGATCAACGCTTGACGAGCGTCGCGACGACCTCGACATGCGGCGTCCAGAGGAACTGGTCGATCGGGGTCACGCCGGTGATCGCATAGCCGCCCCCGACGAGGATTGCGAGATCGCGGGCGAGCGACAGCGGATTGCAGCTCACCGCCACCACCTTCTTCACCGCCGAGCGGGCCAGTTCCTTGCATTGCTCTTCCGCCCCGGCCCGGGGCGGGTCGAAGACGACGGCGTCGAAGGTCTTCAGTTCCGAGACCATCAGCGGCCGGCGGAAGAGGTCGCGCTTTTCGACCGAAACGGGCTTCAAACCCTGCGTGTTGCGGCCGGCATGATCGAGCGCCTTCAGCGCCT
>DATGWU010000470.1:0-2907 GCA_035299345.1 Rhizobium sp. | reverse complement strand
CGGTGGAGGGAAAGTCGGCGACCCAGCCGAAGCCGAAGAAGCCGCCTTCGATCCGGTACCAGGGTACGAGCGTCAGCGCCGCTGCCCCCAGCGCAAGGACGATGTCCAGTTTGCGATTGCCATTCCTCACGGCGAACCTCGCTCTCGTCACGTTGGAAAATTTCGGGAATGGGCCGCACCCGGCGTATCGCCAGGGTGCGGTAGTCATGGCTTCGTCAGTTGGCGACCGCGCCGATCTCGCGATCCCAGCGCTCCAGCAGCGCCTTGCGCTTCGCCGCCTCGCCATAGGTCTTGAAGTCGTAGTCGATGAGCTTGATGTTCTCGAACTTCGGCGCCTGCTCGGGCACCTCGGCGGTCTTGTTGGACGGCAGCTGGAAGGACTTCGCATCCTTCATCCGCGACTGGACTTCAGGCGAAAGGGCCCAGTCGTACCAGACCTTGGCGTTGTCGAGATTGCGGGCACCCTTGACGATCGACATCGAACCGATCTCGTAGCCGGTGCCCTCACATGGGGCCGTGACCTTGACCGGGAAGCCTTCCACCGCCTGGGCGACGGCATCATGCATGAAGACGATGCCGAGGCCGGTCTCGCCGCGCGCGGCGGCCTTGACCGGTGCCGAACCAGACTTGGTGTATTGCGAGACGTTGGCGTTGAGCTTCTTCAGGTAGTCGAAGGCCTGATCCTCGCCCATGATCTGCACGAGGGTCGCAAGCGCCGTGTAGGCGGTGCCGGACGAGTTCGGATTGGCGATCTGGATTTCGCCCTTCATCTCCGGCGCAAGCAGATCGGCCCAGCAGGCCGGCTCCTTGTAGCCCTTCGTCTTGAAGATCTCGGAATTATAGCCCCAGCCGAGCGCGCCGGCATAGACGCCGACGGTGCGGTAGCCCGAGCTTTCCGCCTGCTTCTGCGCCCAGTCCTGCAGCTGGTCGAGCGCCGGGGACTTGTATTCGAGCGTCAGGTTCTCGGACGCCGCCTGCAGATGCGGGTCACCCGTGCCGGCCCACCAGATGTCGGTCTTCGGGTTGCGAGCCTCGGCGCGGATCTTGGCATAGGTTTCGCCCGACGACAGGCGGACCATGTTCACCTTGATGTCGTGGCTCTTTTCGAAGTCGCCCTTCATCTGTTCGCAGATGACGACATCGGCCGAGCAGATGAGATTGAGTTCGCCTGCGGCACGGGCCTCGACGGCACCGAGCGCGGTACCGGCGAAGAGCAGGATCGAGAGGGATTTCAGTCGCATGGCTTTCCTCCTGTTGCGTTGCGTCTGACTTTTGTTCGGGACCGGGCCGTGGTCGTTGCGGGCACGGCCGGGCCCTTCGGTGCCGCGCTGCCGCGGTCCGTTTCCTGGAACCTGGATCGGGTCTGGAGCTCTGAGGCCGTCAGCGGACGGCGAGTATGTCCGTGTCGAAGCGTCTCAATAACCGACTTCGCTCTTCCGGTGAGCCGAAGGTGGCGAAGTCGTAGTCCACCATCTTGATCATCGAAATATCGGGTGCCGTCGGGGGCAGCGCCGCCTTCGCATTCGACGGAACCTGGTTCTGGCCTGCAGCGATCCCGGTCGCCTGGCCCTCGGGGCTGAGGGCGAAATCGACGAAGGCACGCGCCGCGTCGAGGTTGCGGGCGCCTTTGACGATGCTGACGGCGCCGATCTCGTAGCCTGTTCCCTCGCAGGGCGCGACGATCACCAGCGGCGAGCCGGCTTCCTTGAGCGTCACCGCATCATGCATGAACGAAATCCCGATCAGGGTCTCGCCGCGGGCGGCCGCCTTGACCGGCGCCGCGCCGGCCTTGGTGTAGTCGGCGACGTTGCGGTCGAGTGTCGCCATGAAGCGAAATGCTTCCTCCTCGCCGAAGAGCTGAACGAAGGTCGCAAGGGTCGTGAATGCCGTTCCCGAAGAGTTCGGGTTGCCCGAGAGGATCAGTCCGCGATAGGCCTCGCTCGTCAGGTCCCGCCAGCAGGTCGGGGCCGGCACCTTGTACCGGGCGAGAAGTTCGGAATTGTAGGCAAAGCCGAGCGCACCGGCATAGACGCCGGCCGAGCGGCCGCCGGACATGGCGTAGAAATTCTGCGCCCAGGGCAGGAGATCCCGCTCCTCGGACGACGTGTAGGCAAGAAGAAGGTCTTCGGACGCCGCCTGCAGATGGGTGTCGCCGGTGCCGCCCCACCAGACGTCAACCGTCGGCCGGTCGCGTTCGGCGCGGACTTGGTCGAGGATTTCGCCCGTGCTCTTGCGCAACATCGTGATCTCGGTGCCGGTCTTCGCCTGGAAGGCCGCCTTCATCACCGAACACCAGCTCTCGTCGACGCCGCAGAGGACGTTGAGGGTCGCCGCCGCACCCGGCTGCATCGAGCCGAGCCAAAGGGTCATTCCTAGACTGATGACGGCGACTGTTCGCACCTTGACGTTCCTCCCCCGGAACCTCCCCGTTCCGATCCTGTAAGACAGCATGCCAGATCCGACGCAAGCTGCAATTTAAGAATGGTTACCGATGTTTCGCCGCAGTGCCGAAGGGTGTTGCAGGCATTACAAAAGTTACAAATGTGACGGACGACCATAACGAGCGAGCCTTTGAACATTGCCCTCCGTCCGCCTATGATGGCGCCGGGAGGACTGACGCATGCTACAGGAGAAGGTGAGGATTCTGATCGTCGAGGACGATCCGGACATGGCGGAGCTCATCTCCGATCTCGTCGAGGCCGAAGGCTGGCAGCCGGTCACCGCAGGCTCGGCGGAGGAGGCGGCCAGGCTGCTGGAGCATGAGACCGTGCATCTGGTCCTGGTCGATCACAATCTCCCGGGCACCTCCGGCCGCGCCTTCGCCCAGCGCCTTCGCGCACAGACCAGCGTGGGCATCGTCATGGTGACGGCCGCAGGAAGTGCGACCGACCGCGTGCTCGGGCTCGA